>NZ_WHOV01000004.1:0-89915 GCF_009765395.1 Pseudomonas sp. BAV 4579
GGCGCCCCGCACGCCCCCGGGGCATCGCCTTGCAGGATCGCCATCGTGAAACTCAATCGCCAGCACCTCGAACAACTTCCCGACTACATCGCCAAGCCCGGCTATGCCGCCTGCCAGCTGCGTCAGGGCATCGTCCACATCGGCGTCGGCGGCTTCCACCGCGCGCACCAGGCCATCTACACCGAGGCCCTGCTCAATCAGGGCCGCGACCTGGACTGGAGCATCTGCGGCGTCGGCCTGCGCGCCGAAGACCGCGCCATGCGTGATGCCCTGGCCGGCCAGGACTATCTCTACACCCAGGTGGTGCTGGCCGACGAGCCGGACACCGAGGTGCGCGTCGTCGGCGCCATCAGCGGCATGCTGCTGGCCGAGGACGGCACCCAGACGCTGATCGACAAGCTGGCCCATCCCAGCACCCGCATCGTCTCCCTCACCATCACCGAGGGCGGCTACTGCATGGATGACAGCACCGGCGAGTTCAACTTCAAGCTGCCCCAGATCCAGCACGACCTGCAGCATCCGGGCGATCCGCGCAGCGTCTTCGGCTTCCTGCTGGCGGCCCTGGCCAAGCGCCGCGCCGAGGGCACCGGTCCCTTCACCGTGATGTCCTGCGACAACCTTCCGCACAATGGCCAGGTCACCCGCAAGGCCCTGCTGGCCTATGCCGCCCTGGTGGACGAAGAGCTGCACGGCTGGATCGCCGAGCACGTCAGCTTCCCCAACGCCATGGTCGATCGCATCACCCCCATGACCAGCACCGCCCATCGCGAGGCACTGCTGGCCGAACACGGCGTCGAGGACGCCTGGCCGGTGGTCTGCGAGCCCTTCCTGCAGTGGGTGCTGGAAGACAGGTTCGTCGCCGGTCGTCCGGCTTGGGAAGACGTCGGCGTCCAGTTCACCGATGACGTCACCCCCTACGAGGAAATGAAGATCAAGCTGCTCAACGGCAGCCATCTGGCGCTGACCTACCTGGGCTTCCTCAAGGGCTACCGTTTCGTCCACGAGACCATGGCCGATCCGCTGTTCGTGCGCTACATCCGCGCCTACATGGACGAGGACGTGACCCCGCAGCTGGCACCGGTGCCCGGCATCGATCTCGACCAGTACAAGGACACCCTGATCGAGCGCTTCTCCAATCGCGCCATCGCCGACCAGCTGGAGCGGGTCTGCTCCGATGGCTCGTCGAAGTTTCCCAAGTTCACCGTGCCGACCATCAACCGCCTGATCGAAGACGACCAGGCCATGGATCGCGCCGCCCTGGTGGTGGCTGCCTGGGCGGTCTATCTGCGTGGCGTGGACGAGATCGGGGCGACCTATCGCATCCCCGATCCGCGCGCCAACTACTGCGAGGAACTGGTGCAGGATCAGAAGAACCTCACCGAGCGCCTGCTGGGCGCCGAGGAAATCTTCGGTAAGCACATCCCGAAATCCGCGGCCTTCGTTGCCGCCTTCGAGCGGCAGCTGTACAACTTGCGTACCCATGGGGTCAGCGCCACCTTGCAGACCCTGCTCGGCGACTAGCCTTGGCAGAAAACTGCCTGCTCAGCGTCGACTTTTCATACAAGCCCTAACAACAACAAGGAGCGGCCAGGCATGAAGTTTCTCGGGATCGACTGCGGCACCCAGGGCACCAAGGCGGTGATCCTGGATGTCGAGCGCGGGGTGGTACTGGGCGAAGGCAGTGCGCCGCACCCCTTGACCGAGGCCGCCAACGGCCGCCGCGAGCAGAATCCGGCGGACTGGATCCGGGCGCTGGTGGCGGCCACCCGCGCCGCCCTGGCGCAGGCCGGCAGCGATGGGCAGGACATCCTTGGCGTCGGCGTCTCGGGCCAGCAGCATGGTCTGGTACTGCTCGACGACAGCGGCAAGGTCCTGCGTCCGGCCAAGCTCTGGTGCGACACCGAATCCACCCCGGAAAACCAGCGGCTGCTGGACCACCTGGGCGGCGTGGAGGGCTCCATCGAGCGCCTGGGCCTGGCCATCGCGCCGGGCTACACCGTCTCCAAGCTGCTCTGGACCAAGGAACAGCACCCGGAGGCGTTCGACCAGATCGCCCAGGTGCTGCTGCCCCACGATTACCTGAACTTCTGGCTGACCGGTCGCGCCGTGGCCGAATACGGCGACGCCTCGGGCACCGGCTATTTCAATGTGCGCACGCGGCAGTACGACCTGGAGCTGCTGCGCCATATCGACCCCAGTGGGCGCCTGGAGCGCGCCCTGCCGGAGTTGATCGAAGCCGACCAGCCGGTCGGGCGGCTGCGGCCGGAGGTCGCCAGCCAACTGGGCATCAACGCCCAGGCGCTGGTCTCCAGCGGTGGCGGCGACAACATGATGGGCGCCCTGGGCACCGGCAACAGCCGCGCCGGCCAGATCACCCTGAGCCTGGGCACCTCGGGCACCCTCTATGGGTACTCCGACGAACCTCGCATCAGCGAGCATCCCGCCGTGGCGGGCTTCTGCTCGTCCAACGGCGGCTGGCTGCCGCTGATCTGCACCATGAACCTGACCAATGCCAGCGGCCAGATCCGCGAGCTGCTCGGCCTGGATCTCGCCGAATTCACCCGTCTGGTGGCGGAGTCGCCCATCGGCGCGGAGGGGGTGCTGATGCTGCCCTTCCTCAATGGCGAACGGGTCCCGGCACTGCCGACCGCCACCGCCAGCCTGCATGGCCTCACCGCCACCAACCTCACCCGCGCCAACCTGTGCCGGGCGGTGGTCGAGGGAGTGAGCTTCGCCCTGAGATACGGCTTCGACCTGCTGCGCGACCTGGGCATGCCCGGCGACACCCTGAGACTCATCGGCGGCGGCGCCAGGAGCCCGGTGTGGCGCCAGCTGATCGCCGATCTGATGAACACCCCGGTGGTCTGCCCGGTCCACGGCGAAGCCGCGGCCCTGGGTGGCGCGCTGCAGGCCGCCTGGTGCTGGAGTCGCGAACAGGGTCATCCGGAGTCGCTCGACAGCCTCACCGAGCGCTGCGTGCACCTGGACCCGGCCAGCCGCGCCGAACCGGATCCCGCACGGGTCGCGGATTACGAAGCGGCCTACCAGCGCTACCGGCAGCAGCTGCGTGAGAACTATGGGTTAGCCTGACGGGCGGAGCGGGTGGAAAACGCCAGGCGGTTTTCCACCCTACTGAAAATCGGCAACCAATCCGTCGCAGGGTGGACAACGGCGCAGCCTTGTCCATCACCAGCCCGAGCGCGCGTGGAAAACGCTACGCGGTTTTCCACCCTAACCGAAAGACAGGCGCTCAGGCCTTGCCGATCGGCACGAAGGGCGCATCCAGCAAGCGGGCGAGGTCCGTAGGTGCCAGGGCCACTTCCAGCCCGCGGCGTCCAGCACTGACATGGATGCTCGGCAACTGCGCCGCGGACGCGTCGATGAAGGTACGCAGCCGCTTCTTCTGTCCCAGCGGACTGATGCCGCCGACCAGGTACCCGGTGCTGCGCTGGGCCTGGTCGGGCTTGGCCATCTCCAGCTTCTTGACGCCGGCCGCCTGGGCCAGGGCCTTGAGATCCAGGGTTCCGGCGACCGGCACGATGGCCACCAGCAACTCCTGCTTCTCGCTCGCTGCCAGCAGGGTCTTGAACACCGTTTCCGGTGCCAGGTCGAGTTTCTCGGCGGCTTCCAGGCCGTAGGAGGCGGCCTTGGGATCATGGTGGTAGCTCAGCACCGCGTGGGGCACCTGGCTTTTCTTGAGCAGTTCTATCGCCGGGGTCATGCCAGCACTCCTTGGGGATCGGCCACCTCGGCCCGCCCGCGGCCCCGCGCCTTGGCCCGGTAGAGGGCGAAGTCGGCGGCCTGCAGCCAGTGGGCGACGTCATCGTAGGCGCGATCGAAACCGGCGATGCCGCAGCTCAGGCCGACGCGCACGTTCTGACGGTCGCCGGGGCCACCTGCCTGCATTTCATGCAGACGCTCCTGCAGCCGCCGGATCAGCTCCAGGGCCCGTTCGGGCGAGGTGTCGGGCAAGAGGATACCGAATTCATCGCCACCAAAACGACCGGCCAGGTCGCTGGTGCGGATGGTCCGGGCCAGCAGGCCGGAAAATTGCCGCAGCATCTCGTCCCCGGCCTGATGGCCGAAGCGGTCGTTGATGAGCTTGAAGTTGTCCAGGTCGATCATCACCAGACTGGCCGCGGCGCCGCTGCGCTTGCAGCGGGCGAATTCACGCTGCAGCAGCTGATCCCAGTGAGTGCGGTTGTGCAGCCCGGTCATGCCGTCCTGCTTGCTGATCAGCTCCAGCTCCTGCTTGCGCCGTGACAGCTGCTGCGCCAGGCGAAAGCTCACCAGGCCCAGCGCCCAGGGATAGGCGATGATCATCGGCAGGCAGGCATAGATCTGCGTGGTGGAGGTCTCGAGGGCGACCGGATGGCGCAGCACCACGAGCCCGACTAGGATGCCCGCCAGCTGCGCGAGCAGCCCCCGGCGCCAGAAGGCCAGGCCGCCAGCGCCGAGCATGTTCATCCCGGTCATGGCGAGCAGGGTGACGCTGGGCAGGAGATTGAAGCCCATGCTCGCCGCCCAGAAGCCGGCCGAGCCGCAATCCAGCAACAGATTGCCCAGTTCGGTGCGATAGGGATCACGCGCGCGAACGGCGCGCCAGTAGGCGAGCGGCGACCAGCACAGCGCATTGACCAGCAGCAGGAGCCACAGCCCGATGGACACCGGCTGGGTGAGCTGCACCGAGACGATGCAACCGAGGCTGAGCAACAGACCTATGGCACGGGGTAGCCAGAGCCGCCGGGCAAAACTGCGGCCACGGGTGAGCACATCTGGCATTGACGATCCCCACTGCGACGGACGATGAGAGGTCGCGCATTATCAGTGGATAAGGGCAAAACGCCAGCGACCCGCGACTTGAGCGTCGTTTTTCGAAAGTTGCGACGCGCCTCAACACTGCCAGAAGGAAACATCGGCTGACACGCACAACGGACGAACAGCCTTGAACCTCGGCCTGACCGGCCTCATCCAATGGTCAGGCCCGTCAAAAAGAGGAAGCCGCATGCAAGTCCAAGTCAACAGTGATCACAACATCGAAAGCAGTGCCGGTTTGCAGAATTGGGTGGCGTCCGTGGTGGAGGACCGCCTGGATCGCTTCGACGAACTCCTGACCCGCGTCGAGGTGCACCTCAACGACGAGAACGCCGGCAAATCGGGCGCTCAGGACAAGCGGTGCCAGATGGAGGCCCGTATCAAGGGGCATCAGCCGCTCTCGGTAACGCACAAGGCCGATTCCCTCGACCTGGCAGTGGAAGGTGCAGCGGACAAGCTGCTGCGAGCTATTACCCACCTGTCCGGCAAACTGGAGAAGAAGCGTCTTTCCAGCGGCGAACTCAATGACCCCCTGGCCCTGGAGGACTCCGAGGAATTCAAGGACTCCCTGCGGCAGGACGAATTCCTCGAAAGAGAGCAACTGGCTCACGATCACGAGTTGAAATAGGGCAACCTCTGGTTTCAGCATTCAACCGAGGCCGCTCCCTGAGCGGCCTCGCTCTTTTCCACCCCGGCACAAGGATGCCTCATGCCCTCGCCCTTTCGCGTCGCCCTGATCGGTTACGGCTTCGTCGGCCAGACCTTCCACGCTCCCCTGCTGGGCTCGATTCCCGGTCTCAGCCTGGAGCTGGTGGCCTCACGGGATGCCGCGCGCGTGCAGGCCGACCTGCCCGAGGTACGCGTCACCGCGGACTACCTGGCCGCCGTGCAGGATCCGGCCATCGACCTGGTGGTGATCGCCTCGCCCAACCAGACCCACGCCCCCCTCGCCAGCGCCGCCCTGGCGGCCGGCAAGCACGTGGTGGTCGACAAGCCCTTTACCGTCACCCTGGCCGAAGCCCGGCAACTGGCCGCGGAAGCCGAACAAGCCGGCCGGTTGTTGTCGGTGTTCCAGAATCGCCGCTGGGACAGTGATTTTCTCGGGCTGCAGGCGGTACTTGCCAGTGGCGCCCTGGGTGAGCTGACCAGCCTGGAATCGCGCATCGAGCGCTTTCGTCCCGAGGTGCGCACGCGCTGGCGCGAAGCGGCGCTCCCCGGCAGTGGCCTCTGGTTCGACCTCGGCCCCCACCTGCTGGATCAGGCGCTCTGCCTGTTCGGCGTGCCCGAGCGCCTGCAGGCGCAGCTGGTGCGGCAACGCGCCGGCGCCCTCACCGATGACTGGTTCCAGGTGCAACTGGACTACGGCACCCGTCAGGTGACCCTGAGGGCCGGGATGCTGGCCGCTGGCGGCGTGCCGCGCTTTCTCGCCCAGGGTACCGCGGGCAGCTGGATCAAGCAGGGAGCGGATCGCCAGGAAGATGCGCTCAAGGCCGGCGTGCGCCCCGGTGGTCCGGACTGGGGCCAGGATCCGGATTTTGGCTGGCTCATCACCGGCGATGGCGAACGCCAGGCGTTGCCGACGCCGGCGGGCGATCATCGCCGCTACTACCTCGCCCTGGTCGAGGCCCTCGGCGGGCGCGCCGCCAATCCCGTCCCTCCGGCCCAGGCCTGCGCGCTGATGGCCCTGCTGGAAGCCGCCCAGCGCTCCTCGGCGGAAGGTCGGGCTCTGCTGCCCGAACTCACCGCCGCCGAACGCGCGTCCTACTGACCGGCCACCCACTGCGGACGCCGTCCCACCAGGCGTTCGCCCAGCTGGCGCAGGGTGCGGGAGAGGCGCCGCTCGATCCATTCGTAGCTCCCCCAGGCCAGCAGCAGGATCACCGGCAGACAGACCGCCAGGGTCTGGTAGGGGCTGAAACCCCACTGCTGGTGCAGCCAGTAGTCGCCCAGCCAGAGCACGATGACGTGCACCAGATAGACCGAATAGGACCAGTCCCCCAGCGCCTGGCACAGGCGCGAGCCGGCGAACCAGGGCTCGAGGATCACGCAGGCGCCCACCAGGACCGCACTGGGCACGCCCCAGGTCAGCAGGCGCCAGGGATGGTCGGCGGGAAAGGCCACCAGACAGGTCAGGGCCGCCAGGGCCGCCGCCAGCGCCAGGGGTTTGGGGCCGCGCAGGGCGCCGCGGCGATAGAGCGCGGCCAGGCTCACGCCCAGCAGGAATTCGAAGATGATCGGATTGCGATAGAAGCTGCTGACAAAGGACTCGCGGGCCAGCACCAGGCTGACCAAGATCACCAGCAGGCTGACCACGCCGATGCGCCAGCGCTCGGCCACGCCAAAGGACAGGGCGAACAGCAGGTAGAACAGCATCTCGAAGTTGAGCGTCCAGCCCACCGGCAGGATCGGATAGTGGCCGAAGCCCGCGGGATTCTCGCTGGGAATGAAGAACAGCGAGAGCAGCAATTCACGGGCGGCGACGCCATAGATGGGCATCACGTCGCTGGCCAGATAGAGGATCAGCGCCGTCACCGCGGTGTACAGCCAATAGGCCGGGACGATGCGGGCGATGCGGTGCCAGAGGAAGGTGCTGCGCCTGAGCGATCGGCCGGCGGTGGACAGGTAGATCACGAAGCCGCTGAGCACGAAGAAGATATCGACCCCGACCTGTCCCCGAGTGGAGAGCAGATGGCCGCCGAGGCTGTCGGCGTGGAAATCGAAGAACACTTGCATGAAGTGATGAAAGACCACCAGCCAGGCGGCCAGGGCCCTGAGAGCCTGCAGTGAAACCAGCATTGTAGAACCTTTCCCTCCTCGTCCCGCCAGGCACGACCCAGCGCCGCGCCGTCATTGTGGACGGTATGGCGGGGTCGGGTGTTCCCGGGAAAAGGCTGGATTGCGCCGGATCACAGGCTGAACGGCCTGATGCCCGACCCGTTCAGCGGCAGTTCAGGCGGCGGACCTCATTGCAGGCTGAACCGCCAGGCGCGATGGATCTTGGGATTGCGCGCGAAATCCGGATCCAGGGTGCTGGCACTGATCTCTTCGACGCGATAACGCTCGGCGAGGCCTGCGTCCAGTTCGAACTTGCGGAAGTTGTTGGAGAAGTACAGCACGCCATTGCGACTCAGGTGGGCCATGGCGGAGTCGATCAGGGCGACGTGATCGCGCTGGACGTCGAACACCCCCTCCAGACGCTTGGAATTGGAGAAGGTCGGCGGATCGACGAAGATCAGATCATATTCGCCACGATCGTTTTCCAGCCAGTGCAGAACATCACCCTGCTCCAGGCGATGCCGCTCGGAGAAGCCGTTGAGGGCCAGGTTGCGCCGGGCCCAGTCCAGGTAGGTTCGCGACAGGTCGACGCTGGTGGTGCTGCGCGCCCCGCCTACTGCAGCCTGCACCGTGGCGGCACCGGTGTAGCAGAACAGATTGAGGAATCTCTTGCCCTGGGCTTCCTGGCGCAGCCGCAGGCGCAGCGGACGGTGATCGAGGAACAGACCGGTATCCAGGTAATCGGTGAGATTGACCAGCAGCTTGGCACCCGCTTCTTCCACCTGCAGGAACTCACCCTGGGCGGCCTGGCGTTCGTACTGCTTGGTACCACTCTGTCGCTCGCGCCGCTTGACCACCACACGTGACGGATCGATGTCCAGCGCCTGGGGAATGGCCGCCAGGGCATCGAGCAGACGCGCCTGAGCCTTCTCCGGGTCGATGGAGCGTGGCGGCGCGTATTCCTGCACGTGCACCCGATCGCCATAGAGATCCACCGCCACCGCATACTCGGGCATGTCGGCGTCATAGAGGCGATAGCACTGCACGCCCTGGTTGCGCGCCCACTTGCCGAGCTGCTTGAGATTCTTCTGCAGGCGATTGGCGAACATCTGCCCGCCTTCGCTGAGCTTGGCCGGCTCCGCCGCCTGGTCGGTGGTCGAACGCTCGCCGTTGCGGCTGCCGGTGACGAACTGGCGGCTCTCGACTTCGAACATCAGCAGCTTGCAGGGCAAGGCGCCGTTCCAGAAGGCGTACTGCTTGTGGCTGCGGATGCCCATGCGCTTGCCCAGTTCGGGCGCACCGGTAAAGACCCCCGCGCGCCAGCCCAGGCAGGCCTGACGCAGCCGCTCGCCGAGATTCTGGTAGAGGTACAGCAGGCTGGCTTCATCGCCCAGGCGCTCGCCATAGGGCGGGTTGCAGATCACCAGACCGGTCTGGCCCTTGTCCGGACGCGGCTCGAAGCTGGCCACTTCCCCCTGATAGACCTTGATCCACTCGGAAAGCCCGGCTCGCTCGATGTTGTTGCGCGCCGGCTGAATCAGTCGCGGATCGGCTTCGTAGCCACGGATCCAGGCCGGTGCCTTGGCCAGACCGGCGGCGGCTCGCGCTTCAGCCTCCTGGTGCAGTTGCTGCCAGAGGGCGGGCACATGGCCCAGCCAGGCGGAGAAGCCCCAGCGTTCGCGGCGCAGGTTGGGGGCGATGTCCGCCGCCATCAGGCCGGCCTCGACCAGAAAGGTACCCACCCCGCACATGGGGTCGGCCAGCGCGCCGCCGGCCGCGGCCAGGGCCGGCCAGCCGGCACGGATCAGCACCGCGGCCGCGAGGTTTTCCTTGAGCGGCGCCGCGCCCTGCTGCAGGCGATAGCCACGCTGGTGCAGACTTTGACCGGAAAGATCCAGCGAGAGGATGGCCTGGCCGCGCTCCAGGTGCAGGTGGACACGCAGGTCCGGAGCGATCTTGTCGACCGTAGGCCGCTGCCCGGTGCGCTCGCGCAGGCGATCGACGATGGCGTCCTTGACCTTGAGGGCACCGAAATGGGTGTTGTCGATGCCGGCGCCCTGGCCGCTGAAACCCACCGCCAGGGTACCGTCGGGGGCCAGGTGTTCTTCCCATTCCACACCGTGCACGCCCAGGTACAGGCCCTGGGGGTCTTCCACCGGGAAACGGGCCAGCACCAGCAGCACCCGGTTGGCCAGACGCGACCAGAGGCACAGGCGGTAGGCGTCCGCGAGACTCGCCTCGCCGCGCACCGCTGCGGTCTGGCTGCGGGCTTCCTGCAGGCCGAGGCCCTGGGCCTCTTCCAGCAGCAGGGTCTCGAGTCCCTTGGGACAGGTGAGGATGAGTTGTTGCATCGCGGACATCGTTGAATCCATAGGTTAGCGCAAGGAACTTTCTGCCTTTGGTCGGATTGACCGATAAGGACAGCCCCTTCCGTGAAAGTTTGACTGCGTCTCAACAAGCTGCAGTGACGGCATTCCAGCGGCGGTTTATCGCCATTTCATTTCGATTTGATTACGGCTTATAGCTAAAAGGTCGTTCCCAGCGGGATCGCCATTGGTTAGTAATTGACCACCCGCATCGCGAAGGTGCGGGGCGGATGTCAGGACGCCGGCTCTGGCATCCAGGCCTGCAACGGGCCATGGACAATCTGCAAGTCAACCTACGAGGGCACTACCCTATGAGAAGACTCAAGCGTGATCCAATGGAACGAGCTTTCCAGCGTGGTTATCAGCACGGCATTGTGGGCAAATCGCGGGACCTCTGCCCCTTCACCCAGGACGCCGTCCGGCAGGCCTGGCTCAATGGCTGGCGTGAGGGCCGTAGCGACCAATGGGATGGCTACGTAGGCACCGCCGGTCTTCAACGCATGAATCAACTTCAAGCCGCAGGCTAATTCGATTTCACTAGCGGAAGCCCTCGGCTTCCACAGCGTTCTGGTTCTTTCCAGTCAGATCCTCTCCCGGGATCAGGGACCCGGTCCCATGGGGGCTCCAAGCGAGCCCCCCTCTCCTCAGGGACGCGCTGCGGCGATCGCATCCACGGCTTCCCGGATCAACGCCGGTCCGCGATAGATGAAGCCGCTGTAGAGCTGCACCAGACTGGCGCCCGCCGCGATCTTTTCCGCCGCATCTTCCCCGGACAGGATCCCACCCGCCGCGATGATCGGCAGCCGACCACCCAGCTCAGCGGCCAGCACCCGCACCACATGGGTACTCTTCTCCCGCACCGGAGCACCCGACAGGCCACCGGCCTCGGCGGCATAGGGCAGATTCTCCACCCCTTCCCGGCCCAGGGTGGTGTTGGTGGCGATGATGGCGTCCATCCCGGCATCGCGAATCGCCTGGGCGGTCAGCACAATCTCTTCATCGGTCAGGTCCGGGGCGATCTTGATGGCGATGGGCACCCGACGACCGTGCTGGAGCGCCAGGTCTTCCTGACGCTGGCGCAGGGCTTCCAGCAGGCTCTTGAGCGCATCGCCGAATTGCAGGCTGCGCAGGCCGGGCGTGTTGGGCGAGCTCACGTTCACCGTGATGTAGCTGGCGTGGGCATAGACCCGCTCCAGGCCGATCAGGTAGTCGTCCACCGCCCGTTCCACCGGGGTACTGGCGTTCTTGCCGATGTTGATCCCCAGTACGCCCTGGAAGCGGGCCGCCTTGACCCGCTCGATCAGGGCATCCACGCCCGCATTGTTGAAACCCATGCGGTTGATGATGGCGTCGGCCTGCTCCAGGCGGAACAGCCGCGGCTTGGGATTGCCCGGCTGTGGCCGTGGCGTCACGGTACCGATCTCGATGAAGCCGAAGCCCAGACCGGCAAAGCCGTCGATGGCCGCGCCGTTCTTGTCGAGTCCGGCGGCCAGGCCCACCGGATTGGGAAACTCCAGACCCATGACCTGCACCGGCAACCGGCCCGGCCGCCGACCGAGACCCGTCAGGCCCAGCCGACCCGCGGCGCCGATCAGGTCCAACGCCAGATCGTGCGATCCCTCGGGAGACATTTTGAAAAGCAGAGGACGGAGCGCGTCGTACATGGCGGACTCACAGGCAATTCGGAAAGCGCGCATTATACAGGCTTGCCACCCGCCATACGTCGCTCGCCCCGGACTCGAACGGTCACTCGCACAAAAGATCCTACCTTTCAGGAATCATTTGACGAAAACGCGGTCTGTCCCACGCTAGAATCGGTCGTGCAGTTCCTATCCGCCCCGGAGACCTCATGAGCAACAGTGCCAACCTCCTGGGCAGCCCCTGGTCTTCACTGGCCTTGCATCTGCATCCCTCGCTGGCCAGCCGCCGCATCCAGCGTTGCCTGGAACGTCTGGCCGATGCCTTCCTCCCCCTGCCCGTCCCCAGCGCCAGTCTTTGGTGGGATGAAGGCCACCCACTGCATCTGCTTCTTGGCCTGCCACGCGCCGCTTTGTCCGGTCCGACCCAGGAAATCAAGAGCCGCGCCCATGCCCTGCTCAGCCAATTGGTGATCGCCGATACCCAGCAGGTTGCCGCCCTGGACCTGCGCGCCATCGAAGGCCTCTGTCAGCGGCTGGGCGACAGCGCCTCGGACCCGGCGGTGCAGCTGGAAGAACTGGCCGCCCTGCCTGCGGCGCGCGAACAGGTCCGGATCATCGGCTATCGGGATTTCCAGGCGGCGCTCTATCGCACCCTGCCGAATCTCTCTGCGGAGCAGCCCTTGCGCCTGCGCCAGGCCAATTGGCGGGGTACGCGGCTGTTCCTGGAAAACGAGGCGGCCACCACCCTCGCCCTTGCCAGCATCATCGCCTACGCCCGCATCCGCGGTATCGCCGTGGAAGTGCCGGCGCAGATCCAGTACCTGAGCCTGGATCAGGCGGCCATCGACCGCCTGCAGGAGGCTTTCGCGGTCTATGCCCTGCCCAATGCGGTCTGGAATCACCCGGACTTCATCCAGGTGCTGCTGGGGCTGAAGCTCGACTATGCCCGCCTGCCGCTGCCCGCGCCTGGCCAGGAGCTGGAGTGGTTGTTGCTACCCAAGGAAGTGGCGAGCACCCGGGTCCTCGCCGAGATTCTCGAACGCCTGGGTGCCGCCGAGGTGATCGGCTATCTGCAGGCGTTCTAGGCAAGCGTCTCAGCCGGCAGCGACCGCAGGCGCGTGACGCTGCCCCGCCGCCAGGAACACCTCGAAGGCCAGACGCTGACCGGCCAGCATCGCCGGATGCAACTGCGCGTCGCTGCCCGCCTCGTCCAGTCGCTGCAGGAAGCCCGGCCAGGCTCCCGCTGGCGGCACATGCCCCAGATAGGCCCGGGCGTCGCGCACCGCCTCGTCCGGACTTTCGCCGGCATGGCGATCCAGCAGCCGCGATCCTAGCCGCGACCCCTCCAGGACATAGGCCACCCCCCAGCATTCCCCTTCGTCGAGCAGGCGCTCGAAGACGACGGATTCGGGCCTGTCGGCGGCCAGACGCTGCAGATCCTCTGCCAGTACCCCGCGGCGGCGGCGCTCCGCCCAGTCCGGCAACAGGCGCTGGATGCCGGAACGTTCCAGCAACTCTTCGAGGCCGATCAGGGCCTGGGCATGGGCCTGGAGAAAGGCGGCGTAATGGGGCCGCGTCTGCAACGCGTAGCGGCCAAAGGTGGCATCGACCTGCTGGTGCAGGGCACCGCCCTCGGCACGCAACATTTCACGGATGGTGGACACGCAAATACCTCGTAGTGACGGCGGTCTTTAGAGCGGCGAAGGCTGAGGCTTCTCGCCGCGCAGGGCGGCCTGCAGCCGTGCGGCCAGGTCCGCCTCGCGAAAGGGCTTGGGCACGATGAATGACTGTTCGGGATCGAGTTCGCCCAGTTCGGCGTAGCCGGTGATGAAGACCACCGGTAACTGCGGCAATCGCTTGCGCACCTGGCGAGCCAGCTCGGCACCATTCATGCCGGGCATGGCGAAATCGGCCAGCAGCAGATCGATCTGCGGATCACGCTCCAGGGCGCTCAGGGCGGCGAAGCCGTTGCTGGCCTCCACCACCTGATAGCCGAGATCCGCCAGCAGCGCGGCGGTCACGTTGCGCACCGCATGGTCATCATCGACCAGCAGGATGCGTCGCTCGGGGGCCTGTTCGTCCCGCCCCAGGGTCGGTAACCCGATTGGATCCACAGCATCTTCCGCCGCGGTACGCGGCAGATAGACCAGCACCGTGGTGCCGCTGCCCATCTGCGTCTCGATACGCACGCCACCGCCGGACTGCTTGGCGAAGCCGAACACCTGGGCCAGGCCCAGACCGGAGCCCTTGCCCACCTCCTTGGTGGTGAAGAAGGGTTCGAAGGCCTTGGCCAGCACCTCTTCGCTCATGCCGGTGCCGGAATCCTGCACCGCCAGCAGCACGTACTCGCCCGGTTCGGGTTCTTCCGGGCGCTGGGGTGGCTCGCTGATGGTCTGGTTGGAGGTACTCAGCCGCAGGGTGCCGCCGACTGCCATGGCATCCCGGGCATTGATCGCCAGATTGAGGATGATGAGTTCGATCTGGGTCGGATCGACCAGGGCGTGCCAGCAATCGGCGCGCAGGTGGGTCTCGATCCAGACGCTGCCGCCCATGGTGCTGCGCAGCAGTTCGAGCATGCCTTCGACGGTTTCGTTGAGCTTGACCGGCTTGGGCGCCAGCCGCTGACGACGGGAGAAGGCCAGCAGCTGGGCGGTGAGCTTGGCGCCCCGCTCGCCCGCTTCGCGGATGTTCTGCACCCGCCCCTGGGTCTTGTCGCTCGCGTCGAGGCGCGCCAGATCCCGTTCGAGAAAGCTGGCACTGCTGAGCACCACGGTGAGCAGGTTGTTGAAGTCGTGGGCCACGCCGGCGGTGAGCTGACCCACGGCCTCCAGGCGCTGCATCTGCTGCAGGGTGTCTTCCACCCGCTCGCGCTCGTCGATCTGCTCGCGCAACTGGCGATTCGCTGCGGCCAGCTCCTCCATCGCCAGGACTTCCGAGGAGATGTCCCGTCCGGAGCAGTAGGTCATGCCGGCATCCGGCACCGCCGTCCAGGAAATCCAGCGATAGCTGCCGTCGCGGTGGCGGATACGATTGACGAAGCGCTGACTGGCCGCACCGGTGGCCAGCTGCTTGAGTTCGTTGTCGGTGATGAAGCGCTCGTCGGGATGCACCAGCGCCAGCAGCGAAGAATCGAGCAGCTCCAGCCGCGACCAGCCCAGATTTTCTTCCCAGGCCGGGTTGAGCGCCACCAGGGTACCGTCGGGCTTGCACACCAGCAGCAGATCGCGGGTGAGATCCCAGGTCCGATCGCGCTCCCGGGTACGCTCCTCGACGCGCTCGCCGAGACTGACGTTGAGTCGTTCGAGTTTCTCCGCGGCGTCGCGCTGCTGGGTGATGTCGAGCATCACACCGAGGAAGCGGGTGCAGACGCCGGCATCGAAGAAGGGTTGGCCGCGGGTCTCGACCCAGCGCTGGGCGCCATCGTCGAGGCGGATGCGGTATTCGCTGCGGTAGTCGTCGTCGCGCTCGTCGGCACCCGCCTGGCGGACCGTGTCGAGAAAGCGTTCGAGACCATCGCTGCCGCACAGACGGGCGAATAGCTCGAGATCGACCACCGCATCGGCCGGCAGGCCGAACATGGCCTTGCAGCGCTCGTCCCAGACCAGCGTACGGTTGGCCGGCAGATACTCCCACATGCCCAGCCGGGAGGCGTCCATGGCCAGGCGGGACCTGACTTCCAGGCTGTGCAGTGCCTCTTCGGCGCGGCGCCGCTCGCGGCGCTCGTGCACCACCAGCAATGCCCGCTCGACCGCCTTGGCCAAGAGCTCCATACTCTGCTTGAGCACATAGTCGTTGGCGCCCAGGCGCATCATCTCCACCGCGTGCACTTCACCGAAGATGCCCGAGACGAAGATGAAAGGGGTTTCCGGCGTCAGCGCCCGCGCCACGCGCAGGGCCTCGGCACCGGAGAAGCCCGGCAGGATGATGTCGGAGAGGATGATGTCGTAGGTCTGCTGACTCAGCGCCAGGGTCAGACCGGTACGTTCATAGACGATCTTGGATTGCAGCTCGAAGCCGTGCCTTTCCAGCTCGATCAGGATCAGCTCGGCATCGAGCTTGCTGTCCTCTACCAGGAGGATCTTGATCTGTTTAGAGAGAGGCATAAACGGACGTCGGCCTTGGATCTGTTCGCTCAGCGGAGCCGGGTCGCGCATATCTGCCGGTCGCGGATGACTGGATAAGGATGCACCGATCTTCACTCGCTAACGGCTAGTGCGCCTGGCGACCCGGCGCGATCCGGGCGGCGGCTCGTTGAGCACGGCCCAGAACACGCCAAGGTCGCTGATCGCGGCAACGAAATCACGGAATTCGACCGGCTTGACCACGTAGGCGTTCACGCCCAGTTCGTAGGCCTTCTCCAGATCGGGCTCCTCCCGGGACGATGTCAGCATGACCACGGGGATGCTGCACAGCTCCGGAGTACCACGCACCAGGTCCAGCACCTCGAGGCCATCGACCTTGGGCAGCTTGAGATCCAACAGCATCACGGCGGGATTGCCCGGCTCGCGATCAGCATAGGGCTCGCGGCGCAGCAGGTAACTGACCGCCTCGGCGCCGTCACGCAGGACCACGACATCGTTGGCCAGCTGGCTGCGCTCCAGAGCCACCAGGGTGAGCTCCAGATCGTGCGGATTGTCTTCGACCAGCACAATGGGTTTGAGCATGAATAGAACTACCTTTTGTGTACCGGGGACGGGCGTTGCTTGGGAAGGGCGAAATAGAAGGTCGCGCCCTCGCCGATGGCACCCTCCGCCCAGACCCGACCGTCATGGCGCTCGATGATGCGTCTGACACTGGCCAGACCGATGCCTACCCCTTCGAATTCATCGGCATGGTGGAGGCGCTGGAAAACGCCAAACAGCTTGCCCACGTAATCCATGTTGAAACCGACACCGTTGTCGCGGACAAAGATGATGTCTTCGGAATCGCTCGGCAAGGTGCCGATCTCGATCACCGCCGGCTCTTCGTAGCGGCTGTATTTGATGGCATTGGCCAGCAGATTGCGCAAGGCGAGATGGACGAAGGCGGCATCGGCGATGACGACAGGCAGGGGGCCGACGTGCCACTCCACCTGCCGCTCGGCATAGTCCGGGGCCATTTCTTCGCGAATGGCCTCCACCAGGGCGGTCAAGTTGACGTCGGAATAGCGGATCGCCGCCCGCCCCATCTGCGAAAAGCTCAGCAGGTTATCGACCAGGCTGCCGGCGAAGCGCGCCGACGAGCCGATGTTTTCCAGGAAGCGCCGCCCCCGGTCCGACAGCTTGCCGCCTTCGATGTCGCCCAGCAGCTCGGCATAGCCGGCGATGTGGCGCAGCGGCGCACGCAGGTCGTGGGACACGCTGTAGGAGAAGGCCGCCAATTCCTTGTTGCTGCGTTGCAGCTCCTCGGCCAGCTCGGCCATCTCCTCGGCCTTGCGCAGGACGATCCCGCGCACCGCGTTGCGCAACTCGATGGCGCTTTCCAGCTCGAGCGGCGACCAGGGTAGCGACAGGCCACGGACCGTCTCCTGCCAGAGCACGAAACTCTGCCGCGGCGACAGGCGTCCGTCGCTGCCTTCCTGCTTGGCTGGCCGTCCGGCCCAGTTGACCACCTGGACCAGTTCGCTGCGGAACCAGATCAGATAATGGGAATGCAATTCGGAAATGGGTACGGCGAGCACCCCGGCCGCATGCTGGGCCAGCTGCGGCAGCTCGGCGATGTCCTTGGCCAGGTTGTCGGTGACGTAGTGATCCTTGACGTTGACCGACAACCATTCGACCAGGCTATCCACCACGTCGCGCGGCGGCGCCTGGCCGATCAGCTCGGTGCCGTCGGAGGAAATGATAGCAGCGCCCTGTGCCCGGGCGAAATCCAGATAGACCTGGGGCAGTTCCAGCAACCCCTGGCAGACGCTGTCGCGGTCGGCCATCGTCGAGAGCATCTGCACTATGGCTTGACGCAGCGCCAGCCGACGATCGGATTCCGCATGGGTCTCGGCGGCGTCGATCTGCAGCGACAGCACCCGACCGAACAGTTCGCAGGCGGTCCGCGTCTGGAAGGATACCCGCTGCGGCTGGCGGTCGTGACAGAGCACCAGACCCCAGAGACGGCCGCCGACCACGATGGAAACCGACATGGAGGCCAGGGTGCCCATGTTTCTCATGTACTGCAGGTGCACCGGCGACACGCTGCGCAGTTGCGCGAAGCTGAGGTCGAGCGGCTGGCCGGTCAGCGGATTGGTCTGCGGCTGCAGCGGCGACGGCTGGTAGTAGGCATTGCCGATCACCCGGATGCGGTTGGCCAGGTACAGGCGGCGGGCCTGGGCCGGGATGTCCGAGGCGGGAAATCTCAGCCCCAGATAGCTGGGTACGCCGGGGTCGCACTCCTCGGCCAGCACCTGGCCATGACCTTCCTCGTCGAAGCGATAGATCATGGTGTGGTCGAAGCCGGAGATGCGCTTGGCTTCGCGCACCGCGAGCGTGGCGATGGCATCCACGGTTTCGGCCTGGTGCAGTTGCTCGATGAACACCCGCACCATGGGATAGAGGGTGTTGAGGCCGAGCTGGCTGTCCACCGGCGCCTCGAATTCGACGATCAGCACCCCGCCGAAGCGATGCATGAACAGCGCGAAGGTCTGCTGCTGCGGCCCCAGGGTGACGTCGCCCTGATAGATGGGATTCTGCTCTTCCTGGGTCAGCCCCCCGAGCATGGCCGGCAGATCGCGCTCTGGCAGCAATTCGCCAAGCGTGCGACCCAGTACATCCTCCACGGCGACGCCAAGGTACTCGCGCACGTTGGCGCTGGCCTGGACGATGCGCAGATCCGGCTCTTCCACGGCGAACAGGAAGCCATGTTCCTGGATACTGCCGGGAATGTGGATCGGCTCATTGGCGCAATCGGCCAGAGCGTCGGGCTGCGTCTTGGAAGGTGACTCGAGCGCCAAACCAGGAACCTCGTGTGATCGGGAAGAAGCGCAGGGAAAGCGGTGCGCCGAATTGGAAACAAAGGTCATCCAGACTACCAGACGCGGGGCGGGAGGCGAAGCGAAACGGCGTGCAGCCCGGACACCGCCAGCCAGGGCGCCAGCATTCGAGTTGACGACCCGGGATCTTCTCCACCGGCGTCCGGTCGGAACTGGTTTAGCCCCAGGATCCTGCCCATGTCCCTGCGCCTCGCCTTCCCCCTGGCCGCCCTGCTGCTGAGTCCGCTCAGCCAGGCGGCGCCCGTCTATGGCGAACGTCTCGAAGGCTTCGCCTACGACTACCCGGTCAAGACCTTCAGCTTCGACTCCCAGCGACAGCCTCTGGAAATGGCCTATCTCGACGTCGCGCCGAGCGGAAAACCGAACGGGCGGACCCTGGTCCTGCTGCACGGCAAGAACTTCTGCGCCGGTACCTGGGCGCACAGCATCGAGATACTGAGCGCTGCCGGCTATCGGATAGTGGCGCCGGACCAGATCGGCTTCTGCAAGTCGAGCAAACCGGCGCACTATCAATACAGTTTTCAGCAGCTGGCCGCCAACACCCGCGCCCTGCTCGACCACCTGGGCATCGCTCGGGCGACCCTGATAGGTCATTCGACCGGCGGCATGCTGGCGACCCGCTACGCCCTCCTCTATCCCGAGGCCACCGAGCAGCTGGTGTTGGTCAATCCCATCGGCCTGGAAGACTGGAAGGCGCTGGGCGTGCCCTATCGCAGCGTCGACCAGTGGTATGCCCGGGAG
Organism: Pseudomonas sp. BAV 4579; assembly: GCF_009765395.1. Taxonomy (NCBI): domain Bacteria; kingdom Pseudomonadati; phylum Pseudomonadota; class Gammaproteobacteria; order Pseudomonadales; family Pseudomonadaceae; genus Pseudomonas; species Pseudomonas sp. BAV 4579. The sequence goes on from NZ_WHOV01000004.1 coordinate 19,299, forward strand.
CTCAAGACCTCGGCCGCCGCCATCCGCGACTACGAGCGCAGTACCTATTACGCCGGCCAATGGTCTCCCGCCTACGATCGCTGGGTGGACATGCTCGCGGGTCTCAACGAGGGACCGGGCAAGGAGCGGGTGGCGTGGAACTCCGCCCTGATCTACGACATGATCTACAGCCAGCCGGTGGTCTACGAATTCGACCGACTGCGCATGCCCACCCTGCTGCTGATCGGCCAGCGCGATACCACCGCCATCGGCAAGGATGCGGCGCCGGCCGCCCTCAAGGCGCAGCTGGGTCACTATCCCGAACTGGGCAAGGCGGCGGCGAAGCGCATTCCCCAGGCGACCCTGGTGGAATTTCCGGACCTTGGCCATGCGCCGCAGATGCAGGCGCCGGAACGCTTTCACCAGGCGCTCCTGCAAGGACTGAGCGCCCTAGGAGCTCCCGCTACCCCGCCGAAACCCTGAGCTGATCCAGGCGCAAAAAAAGCGGCGCCCCCGAGGGTACGCCGCCTTCGCTGTCGCCTGATCGGGTCAGGGCATTCGCGATGACCACTCGCGAATGCCCGTCACCTCAGACGCTGCTGCTGGCGAGATCCGCCAATTCACGACTGGCGACGCTGTACATCGCATAGTCCTGACCGCTGGCATTGCGCAGATCCACCAGCAGACCGCGCCAGCGTTCCACTGCCGCCCGGTGACGCTCCAGCCACAGCGACAGCCGGGCTTCCGGATCGCTCGGCGCCTCGCTCAGATTGAGCATGGCCACGGTGATGGTGCGCTGCTGCACATCCACCTCGTCGCGGAAGGCCTCGCGGGCCAGGGCCTGCCAGGCATTGGCGACCGGCAACTGGTTGAGCTGCTGCTGATACCAGGCCAGATCCAGCACATCACCCGCGGCGAACCAGGTGGCCGCCACCTCCAGCGGATCCTGGGCGGTGACCTCCGCGGCCTGGATCACCGGCAACAGGGTATAGATGTGGTTGGTCCCGGCAACGACCCGCGCCAGCAGTTCCGGCACGCCCGCCTCGGTGTAGGCGCGGAAGCGCTCTTCCCAGTCCTGGCGCGGTTCGCCCTGCAGCAGCTCGTCCAGCCGTACGCCCAGCGCAGCGATGCGCGGCCCGAAGAAGGCCGCCACTTCACCCGCGTCCAGACCGCTGCGATGACTGCGCAGGAACCAGCGGGTCGCCCGCCGCCCCAGGCGCATCAGCTCGCTCATCAGGCGCAACTGCAATTCCGCCGGCACCTGATGATCCAGGGCCTCCACCTGACGCCACCAGTGCGGCAGGTGCAGCACGTCGCGCATCACCACATAGGCGCGGGCGACATCGGCCGCGCTCATGCCGGTGGATTCGCACAGGCGCTGCACGAAGGTGATGCCCATGTGGTTGATCAGGTCATTGGCGATCTGGTTGGCGACAATCTCGCGCTTGAGGCGATGGCGCGCCATCGCCTCGGGGAATTGCTCGGTCAGGCGCTGCGGGAAGGCCCCCTGCATGTCCCGGGCGAGGTATTCGTCGTCCGGCACCGAAGAGGCCAGCAACTGCTCCTTGAGGTCGATCTTGCTGTAGGAGATCAGCACCGACAGCTCGGAACGGGTCAACCCCTGCCCCTTGGCGGCGCGCTCGGCGAGCACCTCGTCGCTGGGCAGGAATTCCAGCGTACGATCCAGCTTGCCGCGACCCTCGAGATCCACGATCAGCCGTTGGTATTCGGCCAGGTGGGTGCGTGCCCGATATTCCGCCAGGGACAGGGCACCGGTCTGCATGTAGTTGTTGGCGACCACCAGCTCGCCGACCTCGTCGGTCATCTCGCCCATCAGGGTGTTGCGCTGCTTGACGGTCATGTCGCCGGCGGAGACCACGTCGCCCAGCAGGATCTTGATGTTGACCTCGTGGTCGGAGCAGTCCACGCCACCGGCGTTGTCGATGAAGTCGGTGTTGCAGGCGCCGCCGTGCAGGCCGAATTCCACCCGTGCCAGCTGGCTCATGCCCAGGTTGCCACCCTCGCCGATCACCTTGGCGCGCAGGTCGCAGCCGTCCACGCGCAGACCGTCGTTGGCCTTGTCGCCGATATCGGCATGGGTTTCGAAGCTGGCCTTCACGTAGGTGCCGATACCGCCGTTCCAGATCAGATCGACCGGCGCCTTGAGCAGGGCATTGATCAGCTCGTTGGGCGTCAGCTGATCCGCCTGCAGAGCGAAGCGCGCCTTCATCTCGGGGCTGATGGCGATGCGCTTGGCACTGCGCGGGAAGATGCCGCCGCCCTGGGAGATCAGGCTGGTGTCATAGTCGGTCCAGCTCGAACGTGGCAGGTTGAACAGCCGCTCGCGTTCGACATAGCTGCGTTCGGCGTCCGGATTGGGATCGATGAAGATGTGCAGGTGGTTGAAGGCCGCCACCAGCTCCAGGCTGCGCGAACGCAGCAGACCGTTGCCGAAGACGTCGCCAGCCATGTCGCCGATGCCCACCACGGTGACCGGATCGGTCTGGACATCGATGCCGCGCTCGCGGAAGTGGCGCTGCACGCTGACCCAGGCACCCCGCGAGGTGATGCCCATCTTCTTGTGGTCATAGCCCGCCGAGCCACCAGAGGCGAAGGCGTCGTCGAGCCAGAAACCGTAGTCCTGGGCGATGCCGTTGGCGATGTCGGAGAAGGTCGCGGTGCCCTTGTCGGCCGCCACCACCAGGTAGGGATCGTCGCCGTCGTAGCGCACCACCGCAGCCGGCGGGACCACCTCGCCATCCTTGAGGTTGTCGGTGATGTCCAGCAGGCCGCTGATGAAGATGCGGTAGCAGGCGATGGCTTCGGCCTGGATATCGTCACGGGAGCCACCGGTCGGCAGACGCCGCGGCACGAAGCCGCCCTTGGCACCCACGGGGACGATCACCGAGTTCTTGACCTGCTGCGCCTTGACCAGGCCCAGCACCTCGGTGCGGTAGTCTTCCTCGCGATCCGACCAGCGCAGGCCGCCGCGGGCGACGTTGCCGAATCTCAGGTGCACCCCTTCCACCCGCGGGCTGTAGACGAAGATCTCGTAGCGCGGCACCGGGCGCGGCAGCTCGGGAATGGCCTTGGGATCCAGCTTGAAGCTGAAGTAGGGCTTGGGCTTGCCGGCGGCGTCGGTCTGGAAGACGTTGGTTCTCAGGGTCGCCTTGATCAGGTCCAGATAGCGCCGCAGGATGCGGTCTTCGTTGAGCACCGCCACATCGTCGAGGGCGCTGAGGATGGCCTGCTCCAGACGCTGCTGCTTGTCGTCCAGGTCCTCGCTGGTCATGCGCCGTGCCAGGTAGAACTTCATGCGGAACAGCCGCACCAGCTCCCGGGCGATGTCGACGTGGGCATTGAGGGTGGCGGCGATGTAGCCGATGTCGAAGCCGATGCGGATCTGCTTGAGATAACGCGCATAGGCACGCAGCACCGCGACGTCCCGCCAGGGCAGCCCGGCAGTCAGTACCAGGCGGTTGAAGCTGTCGTTTTCCGCCTGGCCGTCCACCACCTGGACGAAGGCGTCCTGGAAGGTGTCGTTGAGTTGCTGCAGGTCCAGCTCCAGGCCGGCCACGGTGGTGAAGGCGAAATCGTGGATCCAGTAGCGGCGGCCATTGCGATGGCGCAGCTCGTAGGGGAATTCGCCGAGCACCCGCAGACCGAGATTTTCCAGGATCGGCAAGACGTCCGACAGCGCCAGGGGCGTATCGGCGTGGTAGAGCTTGCAGTGCAGGATGTTGTCGCCGGTCTGGGTCAGCGGCTGGTAGAAGCCCATGGCCAGACGGCGATCGTCCTTCAGGTCCAGCAGGTGACGCATGTCCACCACGGCCAGGTGCGGCGCGAAGCGCTCGCGATAGCCGGCCGGGAAGCCCAGCGGATAGTCGGCCAGGATGGAGGTGCCCTGGGCTTCGCCGAAGCTGTCCACCATCAGGCTGGCGAAGTCGTCCTTCCAGCTGCGGCAGGCCTGCACCATCTCCTGCTCCAGGCGCGCCGGATCGACGTCCTGCGGCTGCAGCGGATCGACCCGCAGGATGAACTGCACCCGCGCCAGCACGGATTCGGAGAAGAAGGTCCAGAATTCGCAGTCGGTGCCATGCAGGCGATCCATGAGGATCTGCTGCATGCGCTGGCGCACTTCGGTGGAGTAGATGTCGCGCGGCACATAGGCTAGGCAATAGAAGAACTGGCCATAGGGATCGCGGCGCAGGAAGACGCGGACCTTGCTGCGCTCCTGGATCTGCACGATGGCCATGGCCGTGCTGGACAGATCGTCCACCGGGGTCTGGAACAGATCGTCCCGCGGCAGGCCTTCGAGGACCTGGGCCAGTTCCTTGCCGAGGTGGGCGCTGCTGTCGAAGTCGGCGCGGCGGCGTACCTCGTCGACCTTGCGGCGGATATAGGGAATCTCCCGCACGCTATCGTTGTAGACGCTGGAGGTATAGAGGCCCATGAAGCGGTGCTCGCGCACCACCCGGCCGCTGGCGTCTACCTCGCGCAGGGAAACGAAATCGGGATAGGCCGGACGATGCACCCGGCTCGGGTCGGCCGCCTTGGCGAAGGACAGCAGCACCGGCTCGCGCAGATAGCGCAGCGGCTCACCGGACAGGGAGATCTCGGCGGTCTCGGGCCGGCCACGCAGGCGGCGCGACAGCCCCAGCAGGGACTCGGGCACATAGCGCTGAATCGCCGTCTCGCCATCGCCTTCGACGGTGAATTCCTCGTAGCCGAGGAAGGTGAATCTGTCGTTGCGCAGCCAGTCGAGGAAGGCCTTCACCTCAGCCAGCTCACCCTCCTCCACGCCGGCCGGATGCCGGTCCAGCCAGGTCAGCAGATCGGCGACCTTGGCCTTCATGGCCGCGAAGTCACCGACGGTCAGCCGGACCTCGCCGAGGATCTCCTGCAGCGCCGCCTCCAGGGTGCGCAACTCGGTGGTGGCCGCGCAGCGGTCGATTTCGAGGAACATCAGGGCCTCGCGGGTGACCCCTTCGCCCTGCTGGCCCTTGGGCAGCAATTCGAGCAGGCGACCCTGGGCATCCCGACGCACGCTGAGGACACTGTTCTGCAGGGTATGGACGCTATAGCCCTGACGGTTGAGCTCCATCCGCACCGAATCCACCAGGAAGGGGGAATCGGCGTGCAGCACCTCGACCACGGTATGGCTCGATTGCCAGCCGTGTCGCTCGTAATCCGGATTGAAGACCTGCACCCGCGGCTCGGCCGGATCGAAGACATCCAGCAGGCGCCAGGCCGACAGCACGCAGCCGACCAGATCGGACAGCCGACGCTGGGTGAGTTCTTCCAGCGGGACGATGCCGAAGAACTGGGCGGTGAAGCGATCCAGTTGTTCGAGGGTATCCCCTTCGACATGGGCCGCGAGGGCATTCTTGAGTTGTTGTTGGAAATCCGCTTGGCTGGCAGCGGTGAAAAACGCCATAACCGTACTCCGTCCTGAAGGTGCTGTGGGCTTCGCTCCGCAGAGGACAGGCCTCTCCCGGAGCGAGTTCCACAAGGGACGAGGCCGGACTGCACCAAAAAAGTGCAAGGATGCAGTGCCGCTAGAGTAGCCGGCAAAGCCGCCTGCGCACGTATGTCAGGGCGACAACAAGATTCAGCTGCGGAACGGATCTCAATAGTGTGGCGGCGGGGCTTCGTCCGGCATGCCGCCACCGCCCGCGCTCTGCAACTCCGCCTGGCGTTCGGCCAGCATGCGGATCTGCGCCGCGCAGCGATCCAGGGTCCGCTGCTGCTCGACGATGATGTCGTTGAGGGTCTGGATGGTGTCGTCCTGGAAAGCCTGGCGCATCTCCAGGTCGGCGATACGTTCTTCAAGGGTCATGCCTGTGCCTCCTGTTCGAGCTGCACCCGCCAGCGCTCGGCCGCGGCATGGCCAGCCTCGGCGGCATAGGGCTCGCGGGGCGAATGCCCCCATACCGGGCCGGGCCAGGCCGGATCATCTTCCTGCCGCAGCAGGACATGCAGGTGCAATTGCCGAACGACGTTACCCAGGGCGCCGATGTTCAATTTGCGGTCAGGGTGAGCGTTACGCAACACCTGGGCAACAAGTGTCACCTCTCGCCACAGTTGCACCTGGTCCTGGGGTGACAGGTCGAGGACCTCGGTAACACCTTCGCGCCGGGGCACCAGCACCAGCCAGTCATAGCGGCGATCGTTCAGCAGCAATACCTGGCACAGCGTCAAGGACGCTACTTCCAGGGAATCGCCAGCCAGTCGTGGATCTATTTGGAACATCTCATCTCCTGCTAACACCAGTCAGCACTAAAAGTGTGCACGGCTTGGGGAACGTGAAACCTTTGGTGTCACAAAGGTGCAATCAACCCGCCTGAAACTGCCCGTCACCCGGGGAATTGCCTGGTGATAGACAGGCGGGCTCGGCATTTGGGGATTTGTGCACGCTTTTTGCTATCACGATCCGGGTACGACGATCGGACGGGAACTCTTAAAGCGCTTTCTTAAGAGTTACGGTTAATCCGCTCATCACATACAAAATTTTGATGAAGCCTATCGCCCCTCCAAGAGAGGTGCTATATGTGCCGCCATTAGAACAAACAGCCACGGCTGACACGATGGCTGACTTTCAACCCAAAGGAGCATTTCTGATGCAAGCGATGAAGTGGAGCATTCTCGCCCTGGCCGTAGCCGCAGGGACCACTCAACTGGCTTTCGCCGACCAGCAGTCCGAATCCAAGGGCTTTGTCGAAGACAGCAAGCTGACCCTGCTGAACCGTAACTACTACTTCAACCGGGACGTCAAAAACGGCGCCAACGATCGTAAAGATTGGAGCCATGGCTTCCTGATGAATTACGCATCGGGCTTCACCCAGGGTACCGTGGGTGTCGGCGTGGACGCCTTTGGCTACCTGGGTCTGAAACTGGACGGCGGCCGCGGCACCGTAGGTTCCGGCAACCTGCAGGTCGACAGCGACGGCCGCAACAAGGACGAATACTCCACCGCGGGTGCCGCAGTGAAACTGCGCATCTCCAACACCGTCCTGAAGTACGGCAATGTGCAGCCCACCTCCCCGGTCTTCGCCGTGGGTGGCAGCCGCCTGTTCCCGCAAACCGCTACCGGCTTCATGCTGACCAGCGAAGAAATCGAGAACCTGTTCCTGGAAGCCGGTCACATCACCGCTGCGCGTGACCGCACCAACACCTACCATGACGGCAACCTGGGCGCGACCTACGCGTCTGGCATCACTGCCGGCTCCGCCGACTACCTGGGCGGCAAGTACAAGATCAACGATCAGCTGAATGCGTCGCTGTACTACGGCCGCATGGAAGACCTGTGGAACCAGTACTACGCCAACGTCAACTTCGTGCAGCCGCTGGCGGCCAACCAGGCATTGACCTTCGACTTCAACTACTACTACACCAAGGACGCTGGCAGCGCCAAGCTGGGTGATTTCACCAACAACGCCTACTCGCTGGCCGCCGCCTACAGCATCGATGCCCACACCTTCACCCTGGCCTACCAGGGCGTGAGCAGCGATTCGCCGTTCGACTACGTCGGCGTCGGTGGCAAGGGTGCCAACACCGGCAACGGTGGCGACAGTATCTTTCTGGCCAACTCCATCCAGTACTCCGACTTCAACGCCTCCGGCGAGAAGTCCTGGCAGGCGCGCTACGACCTGAACATGGCCACCCTGGGCGTACCCGGCCTGAGCTTCATGGCCCGTTACATCTACGGTCACGACATCGACGCGCCCAAGGGCAGCACCGCCTACGCTGGCCTGTACCAGGACGGCGACAAAGAGCGCGAGACCAACGTCGAAGCCAAGTACGTCCTGCAGAGCGGCCCGGCCAAGGACCTGTCCTTCCGCGCCCGTCAAGCCTGGCACCGTGGCGACGCCAGCACCGGCGGTACCGTCAACGAGTTCCGCCTGATCACCGAGTACCCGCTGAACATCCTCTAATAGAGGCCAGCGTACCTCGTACGATCCAGCAGCCCGGCCTTCGCCGGGCTGTTCTTTTCCAGCCCTATGTCGGCGCCGCCCACGTCCCTGTACGCCCTGCCCCACCCCACCGTACAATGCCGGTCCCGTCTCGATGCCGACAGACCGCCTAGCCATGCGTACCAGCCAGTTCCTGCTGTCCACCCTCAAAGAAACCCCTTCCGATGCCGTGGTGATCAGCCACCAGCTGCTGCTGCGTGCCGGCATGATCCGCAAGCTGGCCTCCGGTCTCTATACCTGGCTGCCGCTGGGCCTGCGCGTGCTGCGCAAGGTGGAGGCCGTGGTGCGCGAGGAAATGAACGCCATCGGTGCCCTGGAGGTGCTGATGCCGGCGATCCAGCCCGCCGAGCTGTGGCAGGAATCCGGTCGCTGGGAGCAGTACGGCCCCGAGCTGCTGCGCCTGAAGGATCGCCATCAGCGCGATTTCTGCGTGGGCCCGACCCACGAGGAAGTCATCACCGATCTGATGCGCAACGAGTTGAACAGCTACAAGCAGCTGCCGATCAACCTGTACCAGATCCAGACCAAGTTCCGCGACGAGATCCGCCCGCGTTTCGGCCTGATGCGCGGCCGCGAATTCGTGATGAAGGATGCCTATTCCTTCCACCTGAACCAGGCGTCGCTGCAGCAAACCTACGACGCCATGTACCAGGCGTACTGCAACGTCTTCACCCGCCTGGGCCTGAACTTCCGCCCGGTGCAAGCCGACAACGGCTCCATCGGTGGCAGCGGTTCCCACGAATTCCATGTGCTGGCCGGCTCCGGTGAAGACGACATCGCCTTCAGCGATAGTTCCGACTACGCCGCCAACATCGAGAAGGCCGAGGCCCTGCCGCGGGAAACCGCGCGCGGTGCGGCCACTGAAGAATTGCGCCTGGTCGATACCCCCGATACCAAGACCATCGCCGATCTGGTGGAGAAATTCGGTCTGGCCATCGAGAAGACCGTGAAGACCCTGGTGGTACGCGGCGCCGAGGAAGGCAAGCTGGTCGCCCTGGTGGTGCGTGGCGATCACGAACTGAACGAGATCAAGGCGGCCAACCTGCCGGAGGTCGCCAGCCCCCTGGTGTTCGCCACCGAGCCCGAGATCCGCGCGGCCATTGGTGCCAGCCCTGGCTCCCTGGGCCCGATGAATCTGTCGATTCCCTGCATCGTCGATCACTCGGTGGCTCTGATGAGCGACTTCGGCATCGGCGCCAACCAGGAAGACAAGCACTACTTCGGCGTCAACTGGGAGCGTGATCTGCCGCTGCCCCAGGTCGCCGACCTGCGCAATGTGGTGGCTGGCGATCCGAGCCCGGATGGCCAGGGTACCCTGGTGATCAAGCGCGGCATCGAAGTGGGCCATATCTTCCAGCTGGGCACCAAGTACAGCGAGGCCATGAAGCTGTCGGTCCTGGGCGAGGAAGGCAAGCCTACCCTGCTCACCATGGGCTGCTACGGCATCGGCGTGTCCCGCGTGGTCGCCGCCGCCATCGAGCAGAACCATGACGAGCGTGGCATCCGCTGGCCGGCTGCCCTGGCACCGTTCAACGTCGCTCTGGTGCCGATGAAGTACGAGAACGCCGCGGTGAAGGAAGCGACCGATCGCCTCTATGCCGAGCTGAAGGCCGCCGGCTTCGATGTGCTGCTGGACGACCGTGACAAGAAGACCAGCCCCGGCGTGAAGTTCGCCGACATGGAACTGATCGGCATCCCTCATCGCCTGGTGGTCGGTGAGCGCGGCCTCAATGAAGGCCTGGTCGAATACAAGGGTCGTACCGACAGCGACAGCCAGAACATCGCCCTGGCCGAGATCGTCGACTTCCTCAAGGCCCGCTGAGGGCTACCGCTCCAGGTCAGGCGCTCGTGCGCCTGACCTGGAAGTCGGTGAAGCCTTCACCGCCCACCTCCTCCAGCACCACCCCGGTCACCCGGGCCGCTGCCGGTCCCTGCCAGAGCCAGCGCTCCAGCTGGGCAAGTCCCTCGACCGAACCCTCCAGGTGGCACTCCACCCGGCCATCCGCCAGATTTCGCACCCAGCCGGTGACGCCCAGTCGCTGCGCCTCCTGCCGCGTGCTCTCGCGGTAGTAGACGCCCTGTACGCGACCACTGATCAGGCCGTGACGCGCCGCTCCATCCATCATCGCGGGGCGCTCCTTTCTTCCAGCGCCGGCGCTACCTTGAGCCACTGGGCCACGCTCCCGGCCAGCAGTTCATGACGCTGCGCCTGCAGCCGCGCGAAGGCCTCCCGCAGCTGCGGATACCAGTCACCGGGAAAGCGTTCGGCGGGCGGCCAGCAATCCGGTGCGGGAGGCGCCCAAGGTGAGCGATCCAGCAGGTCCAGTAGCGCATAGCCATGCAGATCGCGGCAGAGCACCCAGTGGCCGCTGTCGTTCTGGCACACCAGGCGTTCCTGTTGCAGGAAGGCCAGCACCGCGTGCCACTCATGCTCCGGCAGCTTCCAGCCGGCCTGGTGCAACCGTCCCAGGTGCAGGCTGGAGCCGTTCTGCTGGCGCTCCAGAAAGGCCCGCAGCACGGCGAGCAGGATGAAGAAGGCCGGCAGCGGCGCGCGGCGCCAGTGATGGGTGGTGGACAGGCTGCAGACCACCTCCGCGCCCAGCAGCACGATCAGCCAGCAGACATAGATCCAGACCAGGAACAGCGGCACCGTGGCGAAGGCGCCATAGATCAGCTGGTAGCCGGGGAAATAGAAGACATAGAGACCGAACAGACTCTTGGCCGCCTCGAACAGCACCCCGGTCAGGGCCCCGCCGATCAGCGCGTGGCGCAGCGGGACCCGGGTGTTGGGCACGGCCGCGTACATCAGGGTGAAGGCGGCGATGCTGAACAGCAGCGGCGTGACCTTGAGCAGCGCCTGGGCGCCGGACATGCCGTAGGAGCCGAACACCAGAGCCACCGAGGCCAGGTAGGTGCTCATGGCGAAACCGGCGCCCAGCAGCAGGGGCCCAAGGCTGAGCACTGCCCAATAGAGCAGGAAGCTGGACACCCCACGCCGCGGAATGCGCACCCGCCAGATGTCGTTGAAGGTCTTTTCCACCGTCACCAGCATGAAGAAGGAGGTCACCGCCAAGAGGGCCACGCCCAGCCAGGTCAGGTGACGGGCCTGCTCAATGAAGTTGCGCAGGTATTCCTCCAGGGTCGCCCCGGTGGAGGGCACGAAATTGCGGAAGATGAAGGCCTGGATCTGCACCTCGGTGCCCTGGAAGGCAGGAATCGCCGAGAGCATGGCGAAGGTCACGGTCATCACCGGGACCACGGCGAACAGGGTGGTGTAGGTCAGGGCCGCGGCGTTGTTGGGCGCGCGGTCCTCGATGAAGCGGTCGGCGAGATAGCGAACGAAGGACAGCAGTTCACGCAAGCGGGCCGGCATTGGCGGTTCCTCGAAAGGCACGGTCAAGGGCTGGCACGGCAGTCCTCGCCAACCCGCTACAATGGGCATCTTACCTTCTATGGATCAGCCCATGAGTGAAATCGTCCTCTATCACAACCCGCGCTGTTCGAAATCGCGGGCGGCGCTTGCGCTGCTGCAAAGCCGCGAGCTAGCCGTATCCGTGGTGCCCTACCTGGAGACGCCACCGGACGCCAGCGCCTTGCGCGAGCTGCTCGCCAAGCTGGGCCTGAACGCGCGTCAGTTGCTGCGCACCGGCGAGGAGGCCTATCGCGAATTGAACCTCGCCGATCCGGCGCTGGACGAAGACGCCCTGATCGCGGCCATGGCTGCCCATCCCAAGCTGATCGAAAGACCCATCGCCGTGCATGGCGAACGCGCCGTCGTCGGTCGTCCCCCCGAGCGTGTACTGGAGATCCTGCAATGACCCCCGAAGCCTACGTCCTGGTGCTCTACTACAGCCGCCATGGCGCCACCGCCGAGATGGCTCGCCAGGTTGCACGCGGGGTGGAAATGGGTGGCATGGCCGCGCGCCTGCGCACCGTACCGGCGGTGTCCGCCGAGTGCGCCGCGGTCGCCCCGGCGGTGCCCGAGCAGGGTGCGGTCTATGCCACCCTCGATGATCTGCGCGATTGTGCGGCCCTGGCCCTGGGCAGTCCGACGCGCTACGGCAACATGGCCGCCGCCATGAAGTACTTTCTCGACGGCACCAATAGCCTCTGGCTGACCGGCGCCCTGGTGGACAAGCCCGCCGGCGTCTTCACCTCCACCGCCAGTCTGCACGGCGGTCAGGAGAGCACGCTGCTGTCCATGGCCCTGCCGCTGCTGCACCACGGCATGCTCATCACCGGCCTGCCCTACAGCGAGAGCGCCCTGCTGGAAACCAGGGGGGGCGGTACGCCCTATGGGCCGAGCCATTTCGCCGGGGCGGACGGCAAGCGCACGCTGGACGAACAGGAGACGGCGCTGTGCCGGGCCCTGGGCAAGCGCTTGGCGACCCTGGCGGGTCGCTTGCAGAAGAAGTAGGAGCCGGCGCGACTACCAGCCCATGATTTCCTTGACGAAGGGAATGGTGAGCTTGCGTCGCGCCTGCAGTGACGCCTGATCCAGACGTTCGAGCATGTCGAACAGGGCGTCCATGCTGCGGGTATTGCGTGAGAGGATGAAGCGGCCGACTTCGTCGGTCAGGTGCAGGCCACGGCGGGAAGCGCGCAGTTGCAGGGCGCGCAGCTTGTCTTCGTCGGACAGCGGGCGCAACTGGAAGACCAGCGCCAGGGTCAGCCGCGACTTGAGATCGGCCAGCTGCACCGGCAATTGCCGCGGCGCGGCAGTACTGGAGATCAGCAGCCGCTTGCCGGCATCACGCAGACGATTGAACAGGTGGAAGAGCGCCTCTTCCCAGCGTCGCTGGTCGGCCAGGGCGTCGAGATCGTCGAGGCAGACCAGCTCGCACTGCTCGAGGTTGTCGAACAGCTCGACGCCGTAGTCGGCCAGTTCGCCCATGGGTAGGTAGATGGCGCGCTCGCCCAGTTCCTCCAGGCGGTGACAGGCGGCCTGCATCAGATGGCTGCGACCGGCGCCCGCGCCACCCCAGAGATAGATCAGACTTTCCGTCCAGCCGGCGTCCGCATCACAGAGACGCTCGACATAGCCGAGCGCCGCGGCATTGGCGCCAGGGTAGTAATTGACGAAGGTGGCGTCGTCACGCAGACGAATGCCCAGGGGCAGCTGTAAAGGCATCATGCCAGCTCGAACGGCTCTTGGCAGTTTCGCGAGGGGGCCAAGTCTAACCAAATCCCGGGTCCCTCGCAGCAGCCGCTTCAGTCTTGGGTGTCGGCCCTCATGGCCAGCGGAAATACAGGGTGGTGCGCGCCGGCTGAGCGGATGGGGCCGGCTGGGCCGCAGGCGCGCTCGGCGTGGCCGTGGCGTCGACGGGTGCACCCGAAGTCGCCGCTGCCGGAGTGACAGGGGCTGCCGGCGCCGTAGCGGGCTGCAGCCCGGCGAGACCGAGTTGCGCCTGCAACTGGTCCGGATTGGCGGTGAGGTCGTAGGTCAGCTGGGTCCCCTCGACCTTGACCAGGCGGCTCGACAGGGGCTCCAGGACTTTCTGCAGCTGGGCATAGCGCTCGAAGTTGGAATTGTCGGCCACCAGGGTCAGCGGCTGGGTGGTGCCCGGGCGGGAGACGAATTTCTTCGACAGGCGCGCGGCCACGTCCTGCAGCACCGCGGCGGCCAGGGCTTCCTGATCGGCCGCCTGGCTGCTGCCCTGCTCGGCGGCGCTGCCGTTCCAGAGGCGCCACTGGGCCTGCCAGCCATTGCCCTGGGGCTTGGCATGCACGGCCAGCAGCGCATTGGCGCCATAGCGCTCGGAGGCCTGGCGCAGGGCGGTCGGGTCGCTGGCGTCGATGTTGGCGGCGGTGCCGGCCAGTTGCTCGTTGAGATCGGCCAGCGGCAGGCGGATCGGCAGGCCGGCGCGCTGGGCGCCACGCTGGACGCCGGTGCTGGCGGGCTGGCCATCACCCACCAGGGTCGCTCCGCTGTCGGCGTCGTTGAGCCACCAGATCATAACCACCGGACGATTGGCGCCCCATACCGAGAGCCCCGCCTGACCCAGGGCACGCTCGGTAGCGGCCGGGTCGAAGTTGGCCACCAGCACCTCCGGCGGGCCGGCGTCATAGCTGTACTGGCTGATCAGGGATTCGGGCGCCGACAGGGCACTGGCAAGACCCGGGGCCTGGCCGGCCTGGGGATTGCCGGTCAGGCGTCCGGCCAGCACCTGCAGGGCGCGCTTGAGGGCGGCATTGCGCTCGTCCGGTTGTTGCGAGGTCACCGGCTCGCGGACCTGGTAGAGGTTGTCCACCACCTCGGCGCGGGCGAGCGGACTCAGGACCAGCAGCGAAGCGAGCAACGGAAGGACGAGACGGCGCATGGCGATTCCATAGAAAGGGCAAGGGGCATACCTTAAAAGCCGCCCGATCCGCGAGCAAGGGCACTGGGTCGCGGGCTGCGCAGAAGGTAGCGGTGGAGACTGCCCGCCCGGCGAGCGGATGGGCGACCAGGCTCAGACCACGGCAGGCTGGCCGGGTGCCATCGCCACCCGGACCGGAGGCCGCGGCGGGCCGCGTGCTTTGGCACGGCTTCTGGTAAAATCGCCCGCCTCATTGCCGGCTGGCGCCAGCCGGCTCGTTTCGCCATTAGCCAAAGGCCAGGATTCATGAGCAAACAACCCCAGCTGAGCTACAAGGACGCCGGTGTAGACATCGACGCCGGTGAGGCTCTGGTAGAACGCATCAAGGGCGTCGCCAAGCGCACCGCCCGCCCGGAAGTCATGGGCGGCCTGGGGGGCTTCGGTGCCCTGTGCGAGATTCCGGCAGGCTATCGCCAGCCGGTACTGGTCTCCGGTACCGACGGCGTCGGCACCAAGCTGCGCCTGGCCATGAACCTGGCCAAGCACGACAGCATCGGCATCGACCTGGTCGCCATGTGCGTCAACGACCTGGTGGTCTGCGGTGCCGAACCGCTGTTCTTCCTCGACTACTACGCCACTGGCAAGCTCAATGTCGATGTCGCCGCCCAGGTGGTGACCGGCATCGGCACCGGTTGCGAACAGGCTGGCTGCTCCCTGGTGGGTGGCGAAACCGCCGAGATGCCCGGCATGTACGAAGGCGAAGACTACGACCTGGCCGGCTTCTGCGTCGGCGTGGTGGAAAAGTCCGAGATCATCGACGGCTCCAAGGTCGCCACCGGCGACGCCCTGATCGCCCTGCCCTCCTCCGGCCCGCACTCCAACGGCTATTCGCTGATCCGCAAGATCATCGAGGTGGCCGGTGCCGACATCGAGAACATCCAGCTCGACGGCCAGCCGCTGACCGAACTGCTGATGGCGCCCACCCGCATCTATGTGAAGCCGCTGCTCAAGCTGATCAAGGACACCGGCGCGGTCAAGGCCATGGCCCACATCACCGGCGGCGGTCTGCTCGACAACATCCCGCGCGTGCTGCCCGAGGGTGCCCAGGCGGTGCTCGACGTGGCCAGCTGGCAGCGTCCGGCGGTATTCGACTGGCTGCAGCAGCAGGGCAACGTCGACGAGACCGAGATGCACCGCGTGCTGAACTGCGGCGTGGGCATGGTCATCTGCGTGGCCCAGGATCAGGTCGAAGGCGCCCTGCAGGTGCTGCGTGCCGAGGGCGAGCAACCCTGGGTCATCGGCCGTATCGAACAGGCCGCCGAGGGCGCCGACCAGGTCGTGCTGAACAATCTGAAACAACACGGATGAGCCCTGCCGACTGCGCCGTGGTGGTGCTCATCTCCGGCCACGGCAGCAACCTGCAAGCCCTGCTCGACGCCGCGACGCCCCCCGTGCGGATCGCGGCGGTGATCGCCAACCGCGCCGAGGCCTATGGCCTGGAGCGGGCCCGCCAGGCGGGGATCGCTACCCAGGTGATCGACCATCGCGACCACGACGATCGCGACAGCTTCGATGCGGCCCTGGCGGCCGCCATCGACGCCCAGGGTGCCGATCTGGTGGTCCTGGCCGGCTTCATGCGCATCCTCACGCCCGCCTTCGTGCGGCGCTACCAGGGTCGCCTGCTCAATATCCATCCCTCGCTGCTGCCCCTGTACAAGGGCCTGCACACCCACCAGCGCGCCCTCGACGCCGGCGATGCCTGGCACGGCTGCAGCGTACACTTCGTCACCGAGGAACTGGATGGCGGTCCGGTCGTCCTGCAGTCGCGGGTGCCGGTACGGGCCGAAGATACGGCGGAGAGCCTCGCGACACGGGTACACGCCGCCGAGCACCTCCTTTATCCTGTGGCCGTGCGGTTGTTCGCCGAAGGTCGTCTGCGGCTGGGTACCCTGGGTGCCGAGCTCGATGGCGAGGCACTGCCGCCTACCGGGGCCAGGTTGCCGTCGCTGACGGCCGCGGCCTCCCCTTCCTGATCCAAGGAGAAACTGATGCGACGTCTGTTGTTCCTATTGGCCACCCTCTGCAGCGCCTCGGCCTTCGCCTTCGACCTGCAGCCGTTCACGGCCAGCTACACCGCCGACTGGAAGCAGATGCCGGTCAGCGGCTCGGCCGAGCGCTCGCTGGAGAAAGAAGCCGATGGCCGCTGGGAGCTTAAGTTCGAAGCCTCCATGCTGGTCGCCGGCCTCAACGAGTCCAGCACCTTCCGCCACGAAGGCGAAGCCTTCCTGCCGGACACCTACCAGTACAAGCGCAGCGGGCTGGGCAAGAGCCGCGAGAGCGAACTGACCTTCGACTGGGCCGCCAAGAAGGTCACCGGCAAGGACAAGGACGATCCGGTCAGCCTGCCCCTGGATCGCGGTCTGCTGGACAAGTCGACCTATCAGCTCAAGCTGCAGCAGGACGTGGCCGACGGCAAGAAGAGCATGAGCTACCAGATCGCCGACGGCGACAGCATCGACACCTACGACTTCCGGGTCATCGGTCCGGAGCGCATCCGCACCCCGCTGGGCCTGTTCGATGCCATCAAGGTGGAGCGCGTGCGTGATCCCACCAAGAGCAGCCGCAAGACCGAACTGTGGTTCGCCAAGGACTGGGACTATCTGCTGGTGCGTCTCTACCAGCAGGAGAGCGATGGCAAGGAATACCAGACCAGCCTCAAGGAAGGCTCGGTCAACGGGCGCACGGTTAAAGGCGCCAACTGATCCTGGCGGCAAGCGAAACGCCCTCTTCGGAGGGCGTTTTGTTTCGTGCAACCGAGCAGGGGTGATAGCTAGTGCGTATCCAGCAGCACTCCTTCGGCGTTTTACAGACGGTCCTATCGCGGCCATGGGCCGCTCCTACGGGATCCGCGAGGATGAGGGAGCGACCCATGGCCGCGAGACGACAATCGCAGGCGCGACAGATTGTCGCAGAAGTTGTAACGACTTGTTGCCGAGATACGCCTTGGTCCTGAAGCGAAACGCTCTAGTATGGGTTTTCAAGCCCTGCCGTAGTGCGGGCTCGACCAAGGAGATACAGCATGACCATTACCGTAACCGAACGTGACGAAGACCATATGTCCCGCGAAGCCCGTGGCCTGGGCATGCATCTGTGGGACGTGAAACAGGAAGGGGAATTGGTCGGCGTCTACCAGAGCGAAGCCGATGCCCTGGAGTACAAGGAGCAGATCGAACACGAAGGCGCGTCGCACGCCGAGTGAGTCGAAAGACCTTTTTACCGACTGCCTGAAAAAGGCCCGTCTCTTGGAGGCGGGCCTTTTTCGTTATGGCGGTTCGCAGATGTTGGGCTTCGCTGCACTCAGCGCCAACCTACGGCAGCTTCACCGTAGGTTGGGCTGAGACGGCTTTATCGGCGAAGCCCAACATGGCCCCAACCTCGCCCCTAGTGCAGCAGCTCGTCGGCGAAGACCTTGTCCAGGGTGATGGGCAGATCCCGGACCCGCTTGCCGGTGGCGTGGAAGATGGCGTTGGCGATGGCTGCCGCCACCCCGACGATACCGATCTCGCCAATGCCCTTGGCACCCAGCGGATTAACGATCTCGTCATGCTCCTCGACGAAGATCACCTCCAGCTGCTGGATGTCGGCCTGCACCGGGAAATGGTATTCGGCGAGGCTGTGGTTCATCCAGCGACCTTCGTGGGTGTCCATCATTCCCTCTTCCTGCAGGCCCATGCCGATGCCCCAGACGATCCCACCGGCTACCTGGTTCTCGCCGGTCTTGAGATTGAGGATGCGGCCGGCGGCCACCGCGGTGACCACGCGACTGACCTGGACGCTGCCGAAGTCTTCGTCGACCTTGACCTCGACGAACACCGCCGAGTGGGTACCGGTCGCGTAGTTGTCGCGCTCTTCCGCCGGCTCGGCGCTGGCCAGGGTTTCCATGGACGGCGAACCCGAAGCCTTGAGGATGGCGGTGAAGTCGACGCGCTGGGCCGGATCGGTCTTGAGGCTGATGCCGCCATCGGCGAACACCACCTGCTCCAGTTCGGCCTTGGCCAGCGGGGAGTCGTCCATCTCCTTGGCCGCATCCAGCAGTTGCTGACGCAGCTGGTCGCAGGCCAGTTTCACGGCGGTGCCCACCGAAGACACGGTAAAGGAACCGCCTTCGAGGGGTGCCTTGGGCAGGGTGGAATCACCGAGTTTGAAGGTCACCTGGTCCAGCGGCAGACCGAGGTTCTCGGCGGCGATCTGGGTCATCACCGTATAGGTGCCGGTGCCGATGTCGGCCGTGGCACTGGCCACCACCAGGCTGCCATCGATGTTCATCACCGCCTTGGCGGTGGCGGGTTGCTGCATGGCTTCCCAGACCCCGGTGGCCATACCCCAGCCCACCAGCTGGTTGCCGTCCCGCATGGAACGCGGCGCCATGCTGCGCTGTTTCCAGCCGAAACGCTCGGCCGCCTGGCGATAGCATTCCAGCAGTTCCTTGCTGGAATAGGGCTTGCCCTTGGCCGGATCCGTGTCGGTGAAGTTGCGGATGCGCAATTCCAGCGGATCGATGTCGGCGGCATAGGCCAGTTCGTCCATGGCGCTTTCCAGCGCATAGACACCCAGCACCGCGCCGGGGGCGCGCATGTCCAGCGGGGTGTAGACGTCCAGCGCGGCCAGTTGATAGGCCAGCTTGACGTTGGGACAGGCATAGAGCGACGCCGACCAGACCAGCACCATTTCGGTGAAGTCTTCGAAGCGCGAGGTGATGCCGAGGGCGCTGTGATCGATGGCCTGCAGCTTGCCGTCGCTGTCGCAGGCCAGCTTGATCTGCTGATAGGTCTCGGGACGATAGCCGAAGGTGAACATCTGCTGGCGGGTCAGGGTTACCCGCACCGAGCGCTTGAGCTGCAGCGCGGCCATGGTCGCCAGCACCAGCTGGTATTGCGGACGCAGACCGGAACCGAAGGCGCCACCGACGAAGGGCGAGATGACCTTCACGTCGCCTTCGCCCAGGCCGAAGATGCTGCTGACGAACTGGGCGCTGTTCTGCACGCCCTGGGTCTTGTCGTGCACCGTCAGCTTGCCGTCCTTGTGGTAGATGACGGTGGAGGCGTGCATCTCCATGGGGTTATGGAATTCCGCCGCGGAGTGAAACTCGGCTTCGATGCGGGTAGGCGCGGCAGCCCAGGCCGCCGGGGCATCGCCGCGATTCTCCGGCAATTCCATCGGCGCTTCGTGGGCCTGGTCGCGCGCCTGGGCCAGATCGGTGGCGTACTCCTCTTCGCGGTATTGGGCGCGGATCAACGCGGCGCCGTGACGTGCGGCTTCGAAGGTCTCGGCCACTACCAGGGCGATGGGCTGACCACTGTAGAGGATGCGGTCGTTGTACAACGGCCGGAAGGGCTTGCCGTCAGCCGCATCCATGTCGGTATAGCTCTCGTCATAGCTGGCCATCTTGGGTCGATTGAGGTGGCTGAGCACCTCGATGACACCAGGTTGGGCCAGGGCTTCGCTGACGTCCAGGCCGAGCAGGCGACCCTTGGTGATGGTGGCGTTGACCACGAAACCAAAGGCCAGATCCGGCACGCTGAATTCGCCGGCATAGAGCGCCTGGCCGGTGACCTTGAGCGGACCGTCGACGCGGGGAACGGCTTTTTGCAGATGGACGACGGTCATTGCAGGGTACCTCCGGCGGCTTCGGTGAGGGCACGCACGATGGCGCGCCTTACCAGTTCGATCTTGAAGCTGTTGTGGGCGAAGCCCTGGGCGCCTTGCAGCAGGCGACCGGCCAGTTGGCCGAAGGCCGCCTTGTCCGCCACCTGGCCGACCAGTGCCTGTTCGGCCTCCGGCAGTCGCCAGGGCTTGTGGGCCACGCCGCCCAGGGCGACACGGACCTGCTTGATGCGCTCGCCATCCAGCTCCAGGGCTGCCGCGACCGAGACCAGGGCGAACGCATAGGAGGCGCGGTCGCGGATCTTCAGGTAGGCGCTGTGGGCAGCCAGACTTTCCGCCGGCAGGGTCACGGCGGTGATGAGTTCGTCGGTGGCGAGGTTGGTATCGCGCTCCGGGGTATCGCCGGGCAGCCGATGGAAGTCGGCGAAGTCGATGACCCCCTCGCCGTTGGGACCACTCACCTCGACCCGGGCTTCCAGCGCAGCCAGGGCCACGCACATGTCCGACGGGTGGGTAGCGATGCACTGCTCGCTGTGGCCGAGGATGGCGTGGATGCGATTCTGCCCTTCACGAGCGCCGCAGCCGGAGCCGGGTTCGCGCTTGTTGCAGGGGGTGCCCACGTCATAGAAGTAGTAGCAGCGGGTGCGCTGCAGCAGGTTGCCGCCGGTGGAGGCCATGTTGCGCAATTGCGGCGAGGCGCCGGCGAGGATGGCCTTGGCCAGCAGCGGATAGCGACGCTGCACCTCGGGGTGGTAGGCGACCTCGGCGTTCTTGACCAGGGCGCCGATGCGCAGACCGCCTTCGGCGGTGGTCTCGACCTCGCGCAGGGGCAGGGCGTTGACGTCGATCAGTTGCTCGGGACGCTCGACGTTTTCCTTCATCAGGTCCAGCAGATTGGTGCCGCCGGCGATGAAATGGGTCTGGGGGCCATGCTGGCGGATGGCATCGGGTACGGCGTTGGGCTTGGCATAACCGAAGCGGTTCATTCGCGGCCCTCCCCTTGCTGGCAATCCGGACGCGCCCGCTCGATGGCGGCGCGGATGTTGCGATAGGCCCCGCAGCGGCAGAGGTTGCCGCTCATCTGCTCCGCCACCTCGGCCTCGCTGTGGGCGTGGCCCTCCTTGAGCATGCCGATCGCCGAGCAGATCTGCCCGGGGGTGCAATAGCCGCACTGGAAGGCATCTTCGGCAACGAAGGCGGCCTGCATGGGGTGCAGCTGGTCGCCCTGGGCCAGGCCCTCGACGGTGGTGACCTCGGCGCCGTCCTGCATGACCGCCAGGGCCAGACAGCTGTTGATGCGGGTGCCATTGACCAGCACGGTGCAGGCGCCGCACTGACCGTGATCGCAACCCTTCTTGGTGCCGGTCAGGTCGAGGTGGTCGCGCAGCAGGTCAAGCAAGGTGGTCCAGGGCTCGACCGCCAATTGCAGCTGCTTGCCATTGAGGGTCAGGGCGATGGTATGGGACTCGGGTTCGGCCAGGGGCTGAACCTGGCGCGCGGGGGTGGCATTCATGGCGGACCTCACGGTTGGAGCCGCGGGGTGCAGATTGCCCCCGTGGTCGGAATAGGCGGTGGCAGCGAAGGGCCACCTCAGGTAAGGGACTATCCCCGACCGGAACCGGTTCAGCACCCCTGCCCAGCGGTATTCAACGTAACGTTGAAAGTCGCTCAGCGAAGCGGTGAGAGTCCCGATCCAGAGCCTTTCTCAAGCGGCAGGACACATTCGGTATGGCGCCTGGTCGTGCCGGCAGCCCAGTGGGCTGAACCCCACTGGCACCGGGGTAGTCATCAGAACTCCCGTGATGTGCCCCTAACGATGAGAATCCGACCATGGCTTCCGACTCCGATGCACGCTGGCGCCTGTCGCGGCGGCAGTTTCTCGGCACCTCCGCGGTGCTGGTGGCGACCAGCGCCATTCCCGGCTACACCTTCGCCCAGGCCAGTGGAGGCGCGCCCCTGACGCCCCAGGCCATCGCCGCGCGGCTGCCGCAACTGCTGCCGCTGACCCTGCAGATCAATGGCGAGGCGCGCAGGCTCAAGGTCGACAGCCGTACCACCCTGCTCGATGCGCTGCGCGAGAACCTGCACCTCACGGGCACCAAGAAGGGCTGCGACCATGGCCAGTGCGGCGCCTGCACGGTGCTGGTCAATGGCCAGCGCATCAACAGCTGCCTGAGCCTGGCGGCCATGCACGAAGGCGACACCATCACCACCATCGAAGGCCTGGGCAACGCCGAGCGCCTGCACCCCATGCAGGCGGCCTTCCTGGCCAAGGACGGTTTCCAGTGCGGCTATTGCACCCCGGGGCAGATCTGCTCGGCGGTGGCCCTGCTGGACGAGGTCAAGGCCGGCATGCCCAGCCACGTCTCGACACGCCTCGACGGGCCGATGCAGCTGAGCGAGGAAGAGATCCGCGAGCGCATGAGCGGCAACCTCTGCCGCTGCAGCGCCTATCCCAACATCGTCGCGGCCATCCAGATGGCGGGGGGCCAGGCATGAGGGTCTTCGACTATCAACGCGTGCAGAGCGAAGCCGATGCCAGCCGCCAGGGTGCCCAAGCCGGCAGCCGCTTCATCGCCGGGGGCACCAATCTGCTGGACCTGATGAAGCTGGAGATCGAAACGCCCAGCCAGGTGCTGGACATCAATCGCCTGCAGCTGGACCAGATCAGCGCCACCCAGGAGGGCGGCCTGCGCATCGGCACCCTGGTGCGCAATTCCACCCTGGCCGCCGACCCCCGGGTACGGGCGCGCTATCCGGTGCTCTCCCGCGCGCTGCTGGCCGGCGCCTCGGCGCAACTGCGCAACAAGGCCACCACCGGCGGCAACCTCCTGCAGCGCACCCGTTGCTCCTACTTCTACAACACCGCCATGCCCTGCAACAAACGCCAACCCGGCAGCGGTTGTGCGGCCCTGGGCGGCTTCAATCGGATGAACGCAGTGATCGGCGCCAGCGACCAGTGCATCGCCGTGCACCCCTCCGACATGGCGGTGGCCATGCGGGTGCTGGACGCCACGGTGGAAACCCGGGAGGCCACTGGCCGCACCCGGCGCATCCCCATCGCCGACTTCCATCGCCTGCCCGGTGACACCCCGCAGATCGAGACGGTGCTGCAACCCGGTGAACTCATCACCGCCGTGACCCTGCCGCCGCCACCGCCCGGCATCCAGGTCTATCGCAAGGTGCGCGATCGCGCCTCCTATGCCTTTGCCCTGGTGTCCATGGCGGCCATCGTCGAGCTGGACGGCACGCGTATTCGTAGCGGGCGCGCAGCGTTCGGCGGTCTGGCGCACAAGCCCTGGCGGGTGGCGGCGGCCGACCGGGCATTTGCCGGCCAGACCCTGGACAGCGACCTGGCGGCCGTGGGCGATGCCCTGCTCGCCGGCGCCCGTGGCTATGGCCACAACGATTTCAAACTCGAGCTAACCCGCCGCATCCTGCGCGCCGGGGTGGCCGACGCTCGCCAACAGGCCTGAGGACAGCAGCATGGAAATGAATGAACCCGCTGGCCGCAACCTGATCGATGAGAATCGCGGCGGCCTGATCGGCAAGCCCATCGATCGCGTCGACGGCCTGCTCAAGGTCACTGGCCAGGCGCCTTACAGCTTCGAATTTCGCAACGATCGCGTCGCCTACGGCTTCATCGTCGGCGCCACCATCGCCAAGGGCCGCATCCGGCGCCTGGACACCTCGGCCGCGGAGAGCGCGCCGGGTGTGCTCAGCGTGCTGACCTATCGCAATGCGCCGCGCCAGGCCGCCCGCGAGCCGGACAACAGCGGCCGCTTCACCCGGCCCAAGCCCTACCTGGACAGCGATCAGGTGCGCTATTTCGGCGAACCCGTGGCCTTCGTGGTCGCCGAGACCTTCGAGGAGGCGCGCCTGGCGGCGGCCCTGGTGGAGATCGACTACGCGGCCGAGCCGGGTGTCTTCGACCTGGCCGCCAACCTCGGTCAGGCGGTGAAGCCGCCGGATGCCGATCAGCCCACCGACACCGCCTCGGGCGATGTGGATGCCGCCTTCGCCCGGGCGCCCGTCAAACTCGACGAGCGCTACACCACGCCCTACCACATCCATGCGCAGATGGAACCCCATGCCAGTCTCGCCCAGTGGGACGGCGACCGGGTGACGATTTATTGCTCAACCCAATTCGTCGAGCAGGCGCAGAGTTGCGTGGCCAATACGCTGCAGCTGCCCAAGGACAAGGTGCGCATCGTGGCGCGCTATATCGGTGGCGGCTTCGGCGGCAAGTTGCCGATCTATGCCGACGCCCTGATCGGCGCCATGGCCGCCCGGGCCATCGGCCGGCCGGTCAAGGTCACCCTCACCCGCCAGCAGATGTTCCAGATCACCGACCACCGTTCGGCCACCGTGCAGCGCATCCGCCTGGGTGCCGATCGCGATGGCCGTATCCAGGCGATGGCCCACGAGGGCTGGTCCCATTCCGCTCGTGGCCTGACCTACTACGAACCCACCGGTCTGTCCTCGCGCACCCTCTATGCCGGCGATGACCGCCTGGTGGCGCACCGCATGGTCGAGCTGGATCTGCCCGAGTCCGGCTCCTGCCGGGCGCCCGGTGAAGCCGTGGGGATGCTCGCCAGCGAAAGCGCCATGGACGAACTGGCGGTCATGCTCGCGCTCGATCCCATCGAGCTGCGCATCCGCAACGAACCCAGCCAGGACCCGGAAAAGCACATCCCTTTCTCCTCCCGCAAGCTGGTGGAGTGCATGCAGGACGGCGCCCGCCGCTTCGGCTGGACCAAACGCAATGCCACGCCCGGTCAGGTGCGCGACGGCGACTGGCTGATCGGCATGGGCATGGCCGCGGCCAGTCGCGCCAACATGCTCAGGCCGTCCCAGGCCGGGGTCCGCCTGGAGGCCGATGGCACGGCCACGGTGAAGACCTCGATGACCGACATCGGCACCGGGACCTACACCATCCTGGCGCAGATCGCCGGCGAGTCGCTCGGCTTGCCGGTGGAGCGGGTCAAGGTGCTGCTGGGTGACAGCGACGATCCGGCCGGGGCCGGCTCCGGTGGCTCCTTTGGCGCCGCCAGTTCCGGTTCCTCGGTCTATGTCGCCTGCGAGAATCTGCGCCTGAAGGCGGCGCAGGCGGCGGGTCTCGATCCGGCCAGCGCCCGCTTCGTCGATGGCCGGCTGATCGCCGACAACGGCAGTCGCGACCTCGCCGAACTGGCGCGCGAGCACGATCTCCAGGCCATCGGCGAGATCAAGCCGGGGCAGACGCTCAAGGACTATTCCCAGCAGGGCTACGGGGCCTTCTTCGCCGAGGTGGGGGTGCACGCCCTCACCGGCGAGATCCGCCTGCGGCGCATGCTCGGGGTGTTCGCCGCAGGGCGCATCCTCAACGAGAAGACCGCCCATTCGCAGATGCTCGGCGGGATGATCTGGGGGGTGGGCAGCGCCCTGCACGAAGACGGGGTGATAGATACCCGCCACGGCCATTTCGTCAACCATGACCTGGCCGACTACCACTACCCCTGCCACCTGGACATCCCGGCCATCGAAGCCCATTTCCTGCCGGAAGTGGACGACAAGGCCAATCCGCTGAAGATCAAGGGCGTCGGCGAACTGGGCATCTGCGGCGCCGGGGCCGCCCTCACCAACGCCGTCTATAACGCCTGCGGGGTGCGTATCCGCGACTATCCGCTGACGGTGGACAAGGTGCTGGCCGGGCTCAAGACGGCCTGACGCATGCGGCGCGGTTCAGCGCGCCGCCTTGCTTCCCGCCCGCGTTGCCAGCAGCACCCCGCCGATGGCGATGACCATGGCTACCCAGGCCAGGGGCGGCAGGGTCTCGCCCAGCAGCAGCCAGGCGCTCAGGGCGGCGCCCGGCGGCACGCAGAAGAACAGCGCACTGACCCGCGCCGCCTCGCCGGCGCGGATCATCCACACCAGCAGGCTGATGGCCAAGAGCGAGTTGGCCAGCACCAGATAGGCCAGGGCTCCGATGAAGGCCGGCGCCCAGTGCACCGGGCTGTGCTCGAACAGCAGCGCCAGGGGCGCGCAACACACCAGGCCGACGCTGTACTGCACCAGGTTGTTGGTGACCGGATGCTGGGCCACGCCCAGGCACTTTTCGTAGAGCACGGCACTGGTCATGCCCAGCAAGGCGCCTACCGCCAGGCAGATCCCGAACAGGGATTCCACGGCGACGCTGGCGCGCGCCACGATCACCCCGATGGCGCCGAGCAGTCCCAGGGCCAGCCCCAGCCACTGCAACGGGGCCACCCGCTCGCCCACCAGCAGGGGCGCGCCCAGAGCCACCAGGATGGGTTGCAACGAGGCGACCATGGCCACCACGTTGGCCGAGGCGCCCATCACCAGGGCGCCATAGCTCATGCCGAAATAGACGCCCTGGATGAGAAAACCCACCACCGCCAGATTCGCCCATTCCCGCCGGGTGCGCGGCAGCGGCGGACGCAGGACCAGGAAGGCGATCAGCAGCACGCTGAAAGCCAGGGCATAGCGCATCGCCAACAGGGTGAAGGGAGGCGCATAGGCCAGGCCCACCTTGGACACGGCGAAACCGGCGGACCACAGGGCCAGGAACACCAGGGGGATGAGGCGCAGCAACCAGGGATTCAGCGAAATGGACGACATCGGACGCTCAGGGCCAAGCGAGTCAGCGGGACGCGACTCGCGAGCGGGAAGGATAGCTGACGATCAGCAGACCGCTGAGCACCAGGGCCGCGCCGGCGAGAAATCCCGGTCCTGGGGTCTCGCCCAGCAGCCAGACGCCCATCAGTACACCGAACAGCGGCGTCAGCAAGGTCAGCACCCCCAGAGGCGCCGCGCGATAGCGACTGAGCAGCACGAACCATCCGAGCAAACTGATGCCGGCGACGATGAACACCTGGAAGGCCAGACTCGACCAGGCCAGGGAATCCAGCCCGGCCAGATCCAGCCGCTTGCCGAGCGGCAGGGCCAGCGCCAGCAGCACCACCCCGGTCACCCCGAGTTGATAGAACAGGGTGCGCAGCGGCGGCGCCTCGGCCAGGGCGCTGCGGCGGATCAGCACCGTGGTGGCGCCCCAGGCGGCGCCGCCGACCAGCCCGATCAGATCGCCCTGCCAGCTGGTGCCGCCGCTCGGCTTGCCGATCAGGAAAGCACAGGCCACGCCACTGGCCGCCAGCACTATGCCGAGCCACTGGCGCCCCGACAGCCGCTCGCCGGGCACCAGCCAGTGCAGGCCGCAGGCGGCGAACAGCGGCGCCGTGTAGATGAACACCACCATGTGCGCGGCGCTGGTGTACTTCAGGCCCACCGCCATGCAGAGGAACTCCAGGGCGAACAGCGAACCGGCGAGCAGGCCCGGAATCAGCGTCCGGTCACGGTCCAGGCAGCGGATGCCGCGCCAGCGCGCCAGGCCGTAGAGCAGCCCGGCCGCCAGCAGCGAACGCCAGCCAATCTGCAGCAAGGGATCCACCTGCTCGGCGATGGCCTTGATCGCCGTCTGCTGCAGGCCCCAGACCAGGCAGAGCACCAGCATCACCAGCACGGCGGGGAGATCGAGCTCCTTGCGCATGGGCGTCGTTCCAGGAAAAAAGTGAGGCTGCAGGATGACGGTGGCTGAACAGGTCGGACAAACGATGTTTAATGGGCGTCAGGCTCAGGAAAACTAAGGCTCAGTGTGACCACCGCCTTCCCCCTCAACGCCCTGCGCGCCTTCGCCGCCGCGGCGCGACACCAGCACTTCGCCAAGGCCGCGGACGAGCTGCATGTCACGGCCGGCGCCATCAGCCGGCAGATCCGCCTGCTCGAAGTCGAGCTGGGGCAGCCGCTGTTCGAGCGCCTGCCCCAAGGCGTGCGGCTCACCGCCCAAGGTCGCGCCCTGGCCGTGGACATCGCGCCACACCTCGATGGCCTGACCCGCGCCGTCGCCCGGGCCCGGATCAAGAGCAGTGTCCTGACCGTCAGCGCGCCGCCCACCTTCGGCCAGGAATGGCTGTTGCCGCGGCTGGAAGACTTCCAGCGCCAGCATCCGGATATCGAGGTCTTTCTCGACGCCTCGTCCGCCATCGTGCCGCTGGGCACCGAGGGCGGTGCCCAGGCGGCGATCCGCTATGGCCGCGGCGACTGGCAGGACGGCGAGACCCGCCTGCTGCTGCGCGAATGGATCTTTCCGGTGTGCAGTCCGGCGCTGATCCCGGCGCCGCTGGCAGAACCCGCCGCCTTGCTGGACTATCCGCTGCTGCATGCCGAATGGCCCGGCGGCTGGCGTTCGGGTCGCCCCAGCAGTCGGTCCAACGCCTGGCAGGACTGGTTCGCCAGCCAGCAGGTGCCCCTGAGCGACAGTCTGCGCGGCCCGCGCTATTCACTGAGTGGCATGGCCCTGCAACAGGCGGCGGCCGGCAAGGGCGTGGCGCTCGGCGGCGGCGTGCTGGCCCAGCGCCTGCTGGCCAGCGGCGCCCTGGTCCGGCCGTTGCCGGATCGGTTCGACCAGCTGTCCGCCCAGGCCTACTTCCTGGTATTGCCCAAGGGCCCGGTGGACGCGCCGGTACTGCGCTGGATCGACTGGCTGCTGGTGCAGATCCGCCAATTCCGCGGGACCCAGGGCGAGTCGCAGGAGACCGGCGGCGCCTGGTGAGCGCCGCACTTTTACGGCAGTCTAGGCGGCCTGCCTCTGCAATAGTCAGCTTGCATGATCACCTGTCGCCTGCTCGCCCTGCTCGCCCTGCTGCTATCGACCGCTACCCTGGCCGCCGAACAGGCGCCGGCCGCCTGCGATCGCCAGGGCAGCGAGGCGCAGCTGGCAGTCTGCGCCAGCCAGGACCTGGCGGTGGCCGAAGCCCGGCTGGCCGACGTCTACGGGCGCCGGCTGGCGGGTCTCTCCGCTGAACAACGACCTGCCTTCGAACGCCTGCAACGACTCTGGCAGGACGATCGCGCCCCCCGTTGCGCCACCGCGACGCGGGGTTTCCAGGGCGCCATGCAGCAGCTGCAGTATCTGAGTTGTCTGAAGTCGGTGACCCTGCTGCGGCTGGACGATCTGCAACGGCAACTACCGCGGCGCGACTGACGCTTCGTCGCCACCGCTGCTGTCCGGCGCCGGAACTCACTATCATGGCGCCCCGCTGTTGGAGTTCGAGATGTACGAGCGTTACCTGCCCCTGCTGGTCCCGGCCGGACTGCTGCTACTGGGGGCGCTGTGGTGGTGGCAGCGCCGGCGCCAGGCCGCCTTTCCCTATCGCCAGGTCGAAGCCCTTTTCACCCCGGCCGAACAGGCCTTTCTCGCGGTACTCGACGAAGCCGTGGGCGACGACTACCGAGTGTTCGGCAAGGTGCGCATCGCCGATGTGGTCCAGACCCTGCCGCTGCGTGACCGCCGCCGCTATCTGATCGCGCAGAACCGTATCAACTGCAAGCACTTCGACTTCGCCATCTGCCGGCGTGACGACCTCGCCGTGCACGCCGTGGTCGAACTCAACGACAGGTCGCACCTGCAGCGCCAGCGCCAGCAGCGTGATCGCTTCGTGAGGTCGGTATGCGAGGCCGCCCAGTTGCGGTTGGTGGAGATTCCCGCGGCGGCGCGCTATTCCGCCACCGCCGTACGCGATGCCGTGTTCGGCGGGCGCCGTCCGCGCACCCGGGTAGCGGCCCCGAGCCAGGCGCTGGCGCCGGAATGCCCGGAATGCCCGGAGTGCCAGGCGCCCATGGTGCGCCGTCGCGCGCGCAGCGGTCGCCATCAGGGGCGAGAATTCTGGGCCTGCTCGAACTATCCGGATTGCCGCGCCCTGCTCGACATCGACGACTGACCAAGGGGCCCCTGCCATGCGCTATCCCACCACCCCGGACGGACGCTACTTCGTGGTCAGGGGCCGGCTCTGGCGCTGCACCGATCCCAGCCTGCCCGCCGATCGCCGCGACGTCCTGACCCATGAGCTGATGGAGGCGCGCCGCCAGGTGGGCGTAGCCAAGCGCCAGGGTGACGAGGCCGCCCTGCGCAGCGCACGTGCCGCGGTAGACGCCGCCAAGCACGCCCTGGGCGAGCGCGGACCGGTCTGGTGGACCGACGGCGCCCCCGACTACAACCGGCGGATGGCCCGGAACACCCCCTATGCCGACTGGTACCGGCAGCTGGACGCAGAGGCTTCCTGACCAGATCCGCGCGGCGTAAGGTGAACGGCTGAATCCTCTTGCGAGCACCGCTCTTGCGTATCCGCCCCGCCTTCGTCACCGACCTCGCCGCCATCTGCCGGCTGGCCGAACAACTCGCCGAGCAGCATCATCGGCAGGCCCCGGCGACCTTCGCCAAGCCCTCCGGCGGCTGGCGCGACCAGGACTACTGGGCTGCCCAGCTGGAGCCGGAAGACGGGGTGCTGTTCGTCGCTGACGCCAGCGACGAACTGGTCGGCTTCGTCACCGCACGCCTGTCCGACACCCGCTCGATTTCCTTTCTGCAGCCGCTGATCCTCTGCCGGATCGGCACCCTGGTGGTCTCTGCCAGCCACCGACGGCAGGGCGTGGGTGCCCGGCTGCTGGACGCCGTGGAAGCCTGGGCCCGGGACAACGATGTCGACGAATTGCGCCTGGAGGTGATGGAGTTCAACGAGGACGCCCAGGCCTTCTATGCCCGCCAGGACTTCCAGGGGCAATCGCGGATTCTGGCCAAGGCGTTGCGATAGGGGTCAGCGAGCGCATCGCGGCCATGGCTGCGATAGACCAGCACCCTCACCCCCGCCCTCTCCCAAGGGGAGAGGGGGAGAGGGGGCGATCGGCGCGGTCGGCGGTCACAGCGCAGTGCCGTAGGTTGGGCTGAGCGCAGCGAAGCCCAACAGACCCTATTGCCGACCTCAAGCCTCGACGAGGGTCCCTACAGGCTCTCGCGGCTCATCAACTCGAATCCCAGGTCCACGCAGCGCCGTAGCGTGGAAAAAGGCGTAGCCTTTTCCACGAGGAGCCCGCCACGGGCTTGCCTCACACCCGCCCTTCCCAGGAGGGAGAGCAGACGCTTGGAGCGGATGCTCGTTTTCGATGGCTCAGGCGATAAGAAAGCTGCTCCCAATGGAGACATCGACACCTACTGCGAGTAACTGTCCTATCGCGGCCATGGGCCGCTCCTACAGGAGAGCTCGGTACCCGTAGGAGCGGCCCATGGCCGTGATGATCCGACGCGAGCGACTGGCCCTACACACTCTCCCGACTCACCAGCTCGAATCCCAGATCCACGCAGGTCGGTTGGCTGCGGCCGTCGAGCAGCCCCAGCAACAGGGTCGCGGCCTGGCGCCCTACCGCGGCGCGGGGGGTCTGGATGGAGGTCAGCCGGGGCACCGTATGGCCCGAGCCGGGCAGGTCGTTGAAGCCCAGCACCGAGATCCGCGCGGGGATGGCAATGCCCAGCCGCTGGGCCTCGAACAGCGCGCCCTGGGCCAGGTCGTCGTTGCAGAAGAACAGGCCGTCGACCTCCGGCCGCCGGGCCAGCAGCTCGCGGAACTGGCGGGCGCCCAGGCCCACGGACGACGGCTGCGGATCCAGCACATCCAGACTCGGGTCATAGCAGCCCGCCGCGCGCAGCACCTCGCGAAAGCCCTCGCCCCGGGCCAGCGCCCGCGGGTCGAGCTGGGCAGCGACATAACCCAGGCACTTGCGCCCTGCCGCCAGCAGATGCCGCGCCGCCGCGGCGCCGGCGGCGTGCTGGGAAAAGCCGACGCTGGGCACCGACCCCGCCGGATCCAGCTCCATCATGTGCACCCTCGGCACGCCACTGGCCGCCAGCAGCTGGCGTGCGGCGTCGGTACGGTCGAAGCCGGTCAGCAGCAGTCCCCGGGGCTGATAGGCCAGGTAGTTGCGGATCAGCTTCTCCTCTTCCACAGGATCGTAGTGGTAGTTGCCGATCAGCACTTCCAGGCCACGGGGACGCAGCACCTCGTGGATGGCCTCCAGCGGCTCGATGAACAGATGGTTGGACAGCGAGGGCACCAACACCACCACCGAGTGCCCCTGGGCCGAGGCCAGGGCGCGGGCGGCCGGATTGGTGACATAGCCAAGGCGCGCGGCAGCTTCCTGCACGCGGGTGACCAGCTCGGGCGCCACGCTGGCGACACCGCGCAGGGCACGCGAGGCCGTGATGGGGGAAACACCGGCCTGCAGCGCCACCTGGGTGAGGGTGGGCCGACCGGAACTACGAGAACCCGTTCGATTCATTGTTATGGTTTCAGGCTTGTCAGAGACGGAGAACGCGCCTAAGGTAGCGCTGTCTCAGCAGACACTACAAGCCTGACGTGGTCTTCTGCGCCACGTCGGCATTCGGCCTAACAAGATCGACAAGAACTGGAAGCCGCTGCCTTTTTCGCTTTTCGGGGTAGCGCTGTCTCCAGACCGGAGGTGACGATGAACACTCCCATTCCCGCGCTGGTGGTCATGGGCGTCGCAGGCTGCGGCAAGAGCAGCGTCGGCGCGGCCATTGCCGAGCAGGACGGTGGCCGCCTGATCGAAGGCGATGTCTTCCACCCCGCCGCCAACATCGCCAAGATGAGCGCCGGCATTCCCCTCGACGATGAAGATCGCGCTGGCTGGCTGACCCGCCTCGGTGAGGAACTGGCCGCCGCCGTGGCCGCGGGCGAACGCCCGGTGCTCACCTGCTCCGCACTCAAGCGCCGCTACCGTGACCAGTTGCGCCAGGCCGTGCCCGGTCTCGGCTTCGTCTTTCTCGAACTGACTCGCGAGACCGCGGCCCAGCGCGTCGCCAATCGTCCGGGGCACTTCATGCCCGCCAGCCTGATCGACAGCCAGTTCGCCGCCCTCGAAGCACCCCACGGTGAACCGGCTACGCTGTTAGTGGATGCACGCGACAGCCTGCCCGCCATCGGCACCCAGGTGTCGGCCTGGTGGAACACCTCGGCGCGCCTGGCCCAGCCGGCCTGACGAGACAGCGCTACCCATTCCAACCCTTAGAGTCTGTTAAAAGTCTCGCGAGCTAGAGACAAACAAGGCGAAAAGGGCTGAGGAAGCGGAGTTTACGAATGGTAAATGAGCATTCCGAAGCCCTTTTCAACGCAGTTTGGCCGACGCGTAGCAGACTTTGAATAGGCTCTTACAACGCCCACAACAACAATAGGAGAGGCGCCATGTTCGGCATGGACCACAACAGTTTCCTTCTGCTCGACGCCGCGGTCACCATCATCGGCCTGGTGCTCTTGATCACCAAGTTCAAGGTCCATCCCTTCATCGCCCTGACCATCGCCTCGGGCTTTCTCGGCCTGACCTCCGGCATGCCGGTGGAAAAGGTCATGAAATCCTTCCAGGACGGCTTCGGCGGCGTACTCGGCTTCGTCGGCATCCTGCTCGGCCTGGGCACCATGCTCGGCAAGCTGATGGCCGATTCCGGCGGCGCCGACCAGATCGCCCAGACGCTGATCCGCGCCTTCGGCATCAAGCGCGTGCACTGGGCGATGATGTTCGCCGCCTTCCTGGTGGGCATCCCGCTGTTCTTCGAGATCGGCTTCGTGCTGCTGGCGCCCCTGGTGTTCATCGTTGCCCGCCGTACCGGGCTGTCGCTGGTCAAGCTGGGCATCCCGCTGCTGGCCGGCCTGTCCGCCGTGCACGGCCTGGTGCCGCCGCACCCGGGTCCGCTGCTGGCGGTCGGGGTGTTCGGTGCCGACATCGGCAAGACCATCTTCTATGGCCTGCTGGTCGGCCTGCCCACCGCCATGATCGCCGGTCCCCTCTTCGGTGCCTGGATCTCCAAGCGCATCCCCGGTTCGGCCAACCCCGAACTGGTCGCCCAGATCGCCCAGGAGACCGACAACCGCAATCTGCCGGGCTTCGGCATCACCGTCTTCACCGTGCTGCTGCCGGTGATCCTGATGCTGCTCAAGGCCTTCGCCGACATCTTCTTCGCCGCCGACAACCACTTCCGCATCTGGATGGACTTCATCGGCCACCCCATCACCGCCCTGCTCGCCGCCCTGCTGCTGAGCTTCTACAGCTTTGGCACCGCCTGCGGCTTCTCTCGCGAGAAGATCGTCAGGCTGCTCGACCAGAGTCTGGCGCCGGTGGCGGCCATCGTGCTGATCGTCGGCGCCGGTGGTGGCTTCAAGCAGATGCTGGTGGCCAGCGGCGTGGGTGAGGTGATCGGCAACCTGGCGGTGCAGACGCAGATCTCGCCGATCCTGCTGACCTGGCTGGTGGCGGCGGTGATCCGCGTGGCCACCGGTTCCGCCACCGTGGCGACCATCACCGGCGCCGGCATCGTCGCCCCCGTGGTGGCGCTGATCCCCGGCGTGAACAAGGAATTGCTGGTACTGGCCGCCGGTGCCGGTTCGGTGATCCTCTCCCACGTCAACGACGCCGGCTTCTGGCTGGTGAAGCAGTACTTCAACATGACCGTGGCCGAGACCTTCAAGACCTGGTCGATGATGGAAACCATCCTCTCGGTGGTGGCCCTGGCCTTCATCATGCTGCTGTCGCTGTTCGTCTGAGCCCCGCAGAGCCTGTTCCAAGGCTAGCGAGCTAGAGCCAAGCCATTTTCAGCGCAGATTGGCCGACGCGCAGCAGCTTTGGAGCAGGCTCTCAGGCAGGGACGGCCCCTGGCCGTCCCGCCTCCACCACGAAGCTCGCCCGGGTGCCGCGTCCGGCATCCGGGCGGGTTCGATCACTGATGGTGCGCAGGTCCACCTGCAACCGCTCCCGCGTCAACTCCAGGGCCAGATAGCCCCGCTCCCGGCTGTCGAAGAAGCGCACCTGGGGATTCTCCGGCAACAGCGCCTGGAAACGGTGGTAGTCCGGTCCGTCCGAGGTGATGGAGGTGCCGACGAATTCGCTCGCCACCACCGGGCTCCGCTCGTCTTCCGGCTCGCGGTGCAGGTCCGTCACCCAGAAGGAATGGATGTCCCCGCCCAGGGTTACCGGATTGGCCAGGCGGCTGTTGGCCATGGCCGCGAGCAACCGCTCGCGAGTCGCCGGATAGCCGTCCCAGCCATCGGTCCAGCGCGCCGGATCGCCATCCGGCAGGCGCTGTCGCAGGGGTGCCAGCAGGAGATCCTGGGCGATCAGATTCCAGCGCGTGGCATTGTGACGAAAGCCGTCCAGCAGCCAGCGCTCCTGCGCCTGCCCGAGCATGCTGCGCGCGGCGTCGCGCAGCCCCAAGCAATCCGGCGCGACCAGCTGGCCACCGCGGGTCTGGGCCGTCGCGCAGGCCGGTTCGCTGCGGTATTGCCGACCATCGAGCAGATGAATCTCCGCCAAGTCGCCGAAGCGCCACCGGTCATAGAGGCGCAGCGCGCTGCCCTGGGTCCGCCACCCGCGCAGTGGCGCATGTTCGCGAAAAGCCTGGTAGGCCGCCTGCCGCCGCGCGGCGAAGGCAGCCAGACTGACCCTGGGGTCCGCCGCCCTGGGACCGGAATAGTCGTTCTGCACCTCGTGGTCGTCCCAGGTCATGAGACTGGTGACATTGGCGTGCAGGTACTGCAGATCGGGATCGGTGCGGTACAGCGCATGGCGCCGGCGGTAACTGGCCAGGTCCCGGGCTTCCGGCAGGCCATGCCGACGCACCGCCGGCAGCAGCAGGGGCACGTTGGCCTCGTAGATATAGTCGCCGAGGAACAGCGCCAGATCCGCCTGTTCGTCGGCCATGTGCCGATAGGCGCTGAAGAAGCCCTTCTCATAGTGGGAGCAGGAAGCGGCCACCAGCTTCAGGCGCTGCGGAGCGCTGGCTGACGGTGGTAGCGTGGTAGCACGTCCGATACGACTCTGGTGGCCCAGCGCGGTGAAACGGTACCAGTAGGGCCGTCCCGGCAGCAGACCGGTCAGGGGGATGGACAGGCAGAAAGCAGACTGTGGCTGTGCCTGGATCACTCCGCGCTGCACCACCTGGCGCAGCCCCGGATCCAGAGCCACTTCCCACCCAGCCTCGACCGCACCGTGCAGACCACCCAGGCCGTTCTCGGCCAGCGGATCGGGCGCCAGGCGGGTCCAGATGACGAAGCCGTCGGTAGCAGGATCACCACTGGCAACGCCCAGGGTGAAGGGATCCGGCTGTGGCGTGCGAGCGCTGCAACCGGCGAACCAGGGTGCGCTCAGACCCAGGCCAAGCATGCCCAGCGCTTGACGTCGAGAGGTATTCATCCAGGCCTCCAGGAAAAGAGGCCAGGGTGGCTCAGGCAGGTGACAACGGCATGTCGGCGGCTCAGGCCAGCGGCAATTCCTCGAGGATCATGACCTGCGGCGCGTCAACGAGCAGGCCGTCGAGATCGCTCAGCAGCTGCTTGAAGTGAGGGGTTTGCTCGTGTTCGGCCAGGGCTTCGCGGCTGGCCCAGCGTTCGACGAAGACATAGCGACCTGCATGGCTGGGATCGCGGTGCGGGGTATAGAAGTGACAGGCGGCTTCGGCGCGGGACGGCGCGACGATGGCACGCAGGGCGTTTTCGACAGCTTCGGCCTGGCCGGGTTTGGCCTGCAGGATGGCGACGACACGGATTTCACTGGTCATGCAAAAAACTCCAGAAGGGGTGTTTCAGCCTGGCGCCTGGGCACCCCGAATATCACCGGGATCGAGGGTCGGCCCCGGTCTTGGTGGATCACTGCTTGGCTTTGACGATCTTGCCGATCACCGCGTTGCTGCGCTTGATGAGCACATAGTCGGAGCCGATCTTGACCCACTGGCTGTCTTCGCCCGGCTGTTCGAGACCGTGCTTTTTCCAGTCCTTGATCACGTATTCGTCACGGATGTACTTGCGCGGCGCCCGGCCGCCCTCTTCGAGTTCAAAGGTAGGATGATCAGGGTCGTGGGTGACCGCCTCGTCGCTCTGATTGGCGTCCTTCTTGTTGACCTTGTTCTGGTACTGCGAGCTGGTGGGCTCCGAAGCGGCCTTGTCGGCGGCCGGCTTGGTCGGGGTCATGGATTCAGGCGCGGCCTGGACGTTCAGGGCTCCGGTCAGGACAACGGCGCCCAGCGCCAGGGAGAGCAGTGATTGCTTGATCATGGGGTGTTTCTCCTCTGCGTATGAGGTTTTGACCCCGGGGTCGGAGCAAAAGCTCCACGAATACCTGCGGTCGTGCAATTGGCCTTACCACCGCTCCTCCTGGTCGGGCTTCACCAAGGTCAGCACCCGTGGCAACTGGCGCGAGCGCTCGGTGGAAAAAGGCATCCAGCGCCCAGCTCAAACGCCAGCCCTGCTGACTGAGTCGCCAGGCTTCCTGGCGCAAGGTCAGGAAGCTGAGGAAATAGCGCTGGTGCTGGCGCTTGGCCTGGCTACCCCGTTCAAGCAGGCGCCGGGCTTCGGCCATGGCCAGGATGGGGCCGTCGGCCACGTCCTTCAGGCAACGACTTCCGCGTGGCGATGACCCTTAGCGGACCTGTTCCCTCTCGACTTTGGCAGCCCGTCCGAACCGGGTGATGAATCCTTTGACTTTTATCGGCAAGCCAGGGCTGGCGCGTCTTGCGGCACCTCAGGCAGAGTAGCCCACCCCCTTGCCCAGAGGTGCAGCCCTTGGAACGCTGGAAGCTTCTCGCCGGCCTGGTGAGCTTCACCTTTTTCATGGAAAACCTGGACGCCACGGTGATCGCCACGGCGCTGCCGCAGATGGCCCTGTCCTTCGGCCGCGATCCGGTGGACCTCAACCTGGGCATCAGCGCCTATCTACTGGCGATCGCCGTGGGCATCCCGGTGAGTGGCTGGATCGCCGAGCGCTTCGGTCCCCGCCCGGTCTTCACCCTGGCCATCGGCGTCTTCACCCTGGCCTCGCTGCTCTGCGGCATGGCCCTGTCCCTCGAACATTTCATCGCCGCGCGCATCCTCCAGGGGCTCGGCGGCGCCCTGATGGTGCCCGTGGGGCGTCTGGTGGTGCTGCAGGTTACCGAGAAGCACGAGTTGGTGCGCGCCATCGCCCTCATCACCTGGCCGGGCCTGGTGGCCCCTGTACTCGGCCCGCCCCTGGGCGGCCTGATCACCACCTATGCCGACTGGCGCTGGATCTTCTATCTCAACCTGCCGCTGGGGTTGATCGCCCTGCTGCTGGCCTGGCGCCTGGTGCCCGCCGACCTGCCGACCCAGCGCCATCCGCTGGACTGGCGCGGCTTCCTGCTGCTGGGCGGCGCCTGCGTGGCCTTCATGTGGGGCGTGGAGCGCCTCGGCCAGAACCATGGCAGCCTGGGCGCCAACCTGGCCTGGATGGGCATAGGGCTGATCCTTGGCACCAAGGCGGTGCGCCATATGACCCGGATCGAACGCCCGCTGATCGATTTTGGCACACTGCGCATCCCCACCTACCGCGCGGCCATCCTCGGTGGCGGTCTGTTCCGCGTCACCATCGCCACGGCGCCCTTCCTGCTGCCCCTGCTGTTCCAGCTGGCCTTTGGCCTGGACGCCTTCCAGGCCGGCCTGCTGCTCCTGGCGCTGTTCGCCGGCAACCTGGCGGCCAAGCCCTTCACCACCGCCACCATGCGCCGCTTCGGCCTGCGCACCATCCTGACCGTCAACGGCCTGCTCAGCGCGTTCAGCCTGCTGGCCTGTGGCCTGCTCACCCCGGACTGGCCCTTGCCGGCGATCCTGCTCCTGCTGTTCTTCAGCGGGGTGTTCCGCTCGCTGCAGTTCACCGCCAGCAATGCCCTGGCCTTCGCCGACATCCCCAAATCGCAGCTGAGCCATGCCTCCACCCTGTTCAGCACCAATTTCCAGCTGGCCATGGGCCTGGGCGTGGCCATCGCCGCCCTGCTGCTGCGCGCCTCGATGGACTGGCATGGCCACCTCGATCCGCAACTGGCGGACTTTCGGCTAGCCTTTTGCATAGTGGCCGTGCTCGGCATCCTGAGCACCCTGGATGCCTTCCGCCTGGCCCGCAACGCAGGCGATTCGGTCAGCGGCCATACCTCTGGAAGTTGACCAGGCGGACAGGGCTCCAGGCGATGTCGATTGGGGGTTAAGGCTTAGCGTCTTACCCGTGTTTACCGACCTGTTATGATGCGCGCCTTTTTCCGATCAGACCGGCGCGCACGAGGCATCCCATGCTGGAACGACTCTTCCAACTCAAGGCCCACAACACCTCTGTCCGCACCGAACTGCTGGCCGGGGTCACCACCTTCCTGGCCATGGCCTACATCCTGTTCGTCAACCCGAGCATCCTAGGCGCCACCGGCATGGACAAGGGTGCGATCTTCGTCGCCACCTGCCTGGCCGCCGCCATCGGCTCGGCGCTCATGGGACTCATCGCCAACTACCCCATCGCCCTCGCCCCGGGCATGGGCCTCAACGCCTTCTTCACCTACACCGTGGTCCTGCACCTGGGCCATACCTGGCAGGTGGCCCTGGGCGCGGTGTTCCTCTCGGCGCTGATGTTCTTCCTGCTGTCGATCTTTCGCATCCGCGAATGGATCATCAACAGCATCCCGCTCCCGCTGCGCTCGGGCATTGCCGCCGGCATCGGCCTGTTCCTGGCGCTGATCGCCCTGCAGACCGCCGGCATCGTGGTGGGTAATCCGGCAACCCTGGTGGGCCTGGGCGACCTGTCCAAGCCGGGTCCGTTGCTGGCCATCCTCGGCTTCTTCCTGATCATCGTGCTCGAGGCGCGCAAGGTCACCGGCGCGGTGCTGATCGGCATCCTGGTGGTCACCGTGATCGCCATCGCCCTGGGCGTCAGTGCCTTCGGCGGCCTGGTCTCGATGCCGCCGTCGCTGGCACCGACCTTCCTGCAGCTGGACATCCGGGGCGCCCTGGACGTCGGCCTGATCAGCGTCATCTTCGCCTTCCTGTTCGTCGACCTGTTCGACAACTCCGGCACCCTGATCGGCGTGGCCAAGCGCGCCGGCCTGATGGGCAAGGACGGCCACCTGCCGAAGATGGGCCGCGCCCTGATCGCCGACAGCTCCGCCGCCATGTTCGGCTCGCTGCTGGGCACCTCCACCACCACCAGCTACATCGAATCCGCCGCGGGCGTTTCCGCGGGGGGGCGTACCGGCCTCACCGCCGTGGTAGTCGCGGTGCTGTTCCTGCTGGCGCTGTTCTTCGCCCCCCTGGCCGGTAGCGTGCCAGCCTTCGCCACCGCCCCGGCGCTGTTCTTCATCGCCGTGCTGATGACCTCGGGCCTGGCCGAGATCGAGTGGGACGACCTGACCACCGCCGCCCCGGTGCTGGTCACCGCCCTGGCCATGCCGCTGACCTATTCCATCGCCAACGGCATCGCCTTCGGCTTCATCACCTGGACGGTCATCAAGCTGCTCTCCGGCCGT
The DNA here is from genome assembly GCF_009765395.1 of Pseudomonas sp. BAV 4579. Taxonomy (NCBI): domain Bacteria; kingdom Pseudomonadati; phylum Pseudomonadota; class Gammaproteobacteria; order Pseudomonadales; family Pseudomonadaceae; genus Pseudomonas; species Pseudomonas sp. BAV 4579. The sequence goes on from NZ_WHOV01000004.1 coordinate 59,399, forward strand.
ACCCGTGAGCTGAATTCGGCGCTGATCGTGCTGTCGATCCTGTTCGTCATCAAGCTGGGCTGGTTCAACGCCTGACCCCTCCCCTCGGGGCTCCGGCCCCGAGGTCTCCCCGCCTCACCCTACTCCGGATCTACCATGTCCCAACCTTCCTTCGTTCCCGCCGACTACCAGGCTCAACTCGCCGCCAAGGCCGACCGCCTGCGCGAACTGCTGGCGCCTTTCCAGGCCCCCGAGCCGGAGGTCTTCGCCTCGCCGCTGCAGCACTACCGGCTGCGCGCCGAATTCCGCCTGTGGCGGGAGAACGAGGAACGCCACTACGCCATGTTCGCCCCGGGCGACAAGCACACGCCGATCCTCATCGAGGCCTTCCCCATCGCCAGCCAGCGCATCAACGATCTGATGCCGCGCCTCAAGGCCGGCTGGCAGGCTGACGTGGCGCTGTCGTTCAAGCTGTTCCAGGTGGAATTCCTCACCACCCTGAGTGGCGACGCCCTGATCACCCTGGCCTACCACCGCCCCCTGGACGCCGCCTGGCAAGCCGCCGCCGAGCGCCTGGCCGCCGAGCTGGGCGTCAGCCTGATCGGTCGCTCCCGCGGCCAGCGCCTGGTGATCGGCCGCGACCATGTGCTCGAGGAGCTGGAGGTGGCCGGAACGACCTACCGCTATCTGCAACCCGAGGGCGGCTTCACCCAGCCCAATGGCACCGTCAACCAGAAGATGCTGAGCTGGGCCCACACCGCCCTGGGCGAGCGCGACGACGATCTGCTGGAGCTCTATTGCGGCAACGGCAACTTCACCCTGCCGCTGGCCAGCCGGGTCCGTAAGGTACTGGCCACCGAGGTGAGCAAGACGTCGGTCAACGCCGCCCTGCACAACCTGGCCAGCAGTGGCGTGGACAACGTCACCCTGGTGCGTCTCTCCGCCGAGGAGCTGACCCAGGCGCTCAACGAGGTCCGCCCCTTCCGCCGCCTGGCCGGCGTGGATCTCAAGAGCTACCAGTTCGGCACCGTCTTCGTCGATCCGCCCCGCGCCGGCATGGACCCCGACACCTGCGAACTGACCCGCCGCTTCGAGCGCATCCTCTATATTTCCTGCAACCCGGAGACCCTGGCCGAAAACATCGCCCAGTTGCAGGACACCCACCGCATCACCTGCTGCGCCCTGTTCGACCAGTTCCCCTGGACGCACCATATGGAGAGTGGGGTGTTGCTGGAACGGCGTTGAGCATCGAACTAGCCCGCGTGGAAAAGGCTGCGCCGTTTGCCACCCTACCCAGGGGCTGAGCGCCCACTCCTTGGTGGTCATTAAGCCGTAGGTTGGGCTGAGACAGCCCTATCGTCGAAGCCCAACAAGTCTGGGCTGCGTTGGGCTTCGCTGCGCTCAGCCCAACCTACGAGATACCGCACGCGGAAAAGGCTGCGCCGTTTTCCACGCCACGCCTGGTCCAAACGCCCCCTCTCCCTCGGGGAGAGGGTTGGGGTGAGGGGACCGCTAACCCGTAGATTGGGCTGCGTTGGGCTTCGCTACGCTCAGCCCAACCTACAAGGGCCCATCATGACACCCCCTCTCCCTCGGGGAGAGGGCCGGGGTGAGGGTCGCCCTACTCGTGGAACTCCGCCACCGTCTCGCGCCGGCCATAGAGGAAGGCATCCGCCACATGGCGCAGCGGGGCCACGTCCACATCGGAGCGATTCGCGGCGACCAGCTCGGCGAAGCGGGCATAGAGGCCGGCGTATTCCTGGTCGGGGCCCTGGTGGGTCAGTTGGCCGTCCAGGTAGAGTTCGCTGCCGCCTTTGCTCAGGGTCAGGCGACCGGCCTCGGTGTCGACGTGGATGTCCCAGGTCTGGGGACCGGTCTGCAGGAAGTCGAAGTCGGCGGCGATGGGCACGCCGGCGCTGTCGACGAAGGCTAGTTGCGCGGCCACCGGGGTCTGGCAGTTGCCGGGTACCTGCAGCGTCGCCTCCTTGAGAAAGAACGGCCGTGGCAGGATGGCGGTGACGATGGACAGCGCATTGATGCCCGGATCGAAGACGCCCATGCCGCCCGGCTCCCAGATCCAGGCCTGACCCGGATGCCAGACGCGCACGTCTTCCTTCCACTCGATCCGCACCGCCTGGATGCGCTTGCCTTCCAGCCATTCGCGGGCGGGCTGCACGCCCTGGGCGTGGCGGGAATGCCAGGTGGCGAACAGCGAAAGACCCGCCATCTCGGCCTGCCGCGTCAGGGCCTCCACTTCACTCAGGGTCGCCCCTGGCGGTTTTTCCAGCATCACGTGCTTGCCCGCCGCCAGGGCCTCGCGGGCTTGTTCGTAACGCACCGCCGCTGGCGCGCAGAGCGACACGGCGTCGATCGCCGGGCCGTCTTCGAGCAGGGCACTCAGGCTGGGATAGTGGGCGACGCCGTCGAGCTGGGCGTTGCGGCTGGCCACGGCGACCAGCTCGTAGTCGGGATTGGCGGCGAGCGCCGGCAGGTGCTGGTCACGGGCGATCTTGCCCAAACCGACGATGGCTATTCTTATCATGATCGTCCTCGGTAGACGGTAGGAGTCCGCCGCCTAGGATCGGGTAATCATCACACCAAAGCAACAGCTTCGCGGTCGGCCTGCAGGCTCTCGCGCAACTCCAGCCAGCTGCGCAGGTTGGCCCCCTCGCGGCCCTTGCGCCACATCAGCCAGGTGGTGGCCTGGGCGAAGCGCGCCTGGATCTGATGACGCTGCACCCGCTCGCGGCCGGGCAGGCTGTCGAGCATGGATTCCGGCATCAGCGCCACCCCGCCGGTGATCACGCAGGCCAGCATGCTGTGGTAGGACTCGATCTCCATCACCGGTCCGCTGGGCACCCCCGCCGCGGCGTACCAGGTGTCCAGGTAGCGTCTATAGGAGCAGCCGGCGCGAAAGCCGAACACCGGGCGTCCCGCCACGTCGGCCGGTGAACGCACCGGACCGAGTTCCAGGCCAGTGATCAGCACCAGCCGCTCCTCGAACCAGGGCTGGCCTTCCAGCGCCGCGTCGGGCGCCGGGCCGTCCACCAGGGCGGCGTCCAGGCGACCGGCCAGCAGGCCTTCCACCAGTTCGCCGCTGGGGCCACTGTGCACCTGCAGATTCACCTTGGGATAGCGCTGGTGATAGCGCGCCAGCAGCCCTGGCAGATGGATGGCCGCGGTGCTGAACATGGAGCCCAGGACGAAGGTACCGGCCGGCTCGCCGCCCTGCACCGCGCTGCGCGCCTCGTCGGCCAGGGCGAACAGGCGATGGGCGTAGTCCAGCATTCGGTGGCCGGCGGCGGTCAGGTGCAGCCGCTGGCGTTCGCGCAGGAACAGCTCCACCCCCAGCTTGTCTTCCAGCTGGCGCAGGCGCGTGGAGAGATTGGACGGCACCCGATTGAGTCGCTCGGCGGCCTTTACCAGGGAACCTTCCTCGGCCACCGCCTGGAAGATGCGTAGCTCGGCGAACTCCATGGACCACCACCTTTCTCTTTAGCTGAACATCTATTTCTCTATTATTCGTTTTTATTGATCAACTTCAAGGCCTAGGCTGTACTCATCCGCTCGCTACTGGAGTTCCGCGATGACCGCCACTACCCGCCTGCTGGCCTGCCTGCTGGCCCTGGCCACCGCCATGGGCATCGGCCGCTTCGCCCTTACCCCCGCCCTGCCCCACCTGATCGCCGAGGGCCAGATCGACCTCACCGGCGCCAGCCTGCTGGCCGCGGCCAACTACCTGGGCTATCTGCTCGGCGCCCTGGACGCCCTCTTCGCCCGTCGGACCCATGCGCGCCTGGTCGGGGGACTCTGGCTCTGCGCCGGCCTGACCCTGGCCTCGCTGCTGGCCGATGGCCTCGCCGCCCAGGCGCTGCTGCGCTTCGGCACCGGCCTGGCCAGCGCCTGGGTGCTGGTGATGGTGACCGGTCTGAGCCAGCCCCTGGCCGCCGAAGCCGGACGGCCACGCCTGGGCGCCCTGGTCTTTACCGGGCCCGGAGTAGGCATTCTCATCAGTGGTCTGATGGCCCTGGTCAGCAATCGCCTGGGTGGCGATTCCAACCAGCTGTGGCTGAGCTACGGCCTGCTCGCCAGCGTGGCCACCCTGGCCCTGCTACCCCTGCTGCCGCGGCGTGGTCCCGCTACCCCGCTGCCTACCACCGCCGCGGCGCCGGCCAAGCGCTCGCCCGCGTTCAACCGTTTGATCCTGGCCTATGGCCTGGTGGGCGTCGGCTACATCCTGCCGGCGACCTTTCTCTCGCAGATGGCCGCCAGCCGCTTCCACGGCCAGTGGCAGGCCGACCTCTTCTGGCCCGGCTATGGCCTGGCGGCAGCGCTGGGCGTGGTGCTGGTCAGCCTGAGACGTCCGGGCACCGATACCCGCCGCTGGCTGATCGCCACCCTCTGGCTGCAGGCCGCGGGTGTGCTGCTCTGCCTCCTGCCGGGCAGCCTGGCGCTGTTCCTCGGTGTGCTGCTCTGCGGCGGCCCCTTCCTCGCCTGCATGCAGCTGGTGATGCAGTACGGCCGCGAGTTGGCACCGGCCACGCCGCAACGCAATGCCGGGGTACTTACCGCCAGCTTCGCCAGCGGCCAACTCGTCGGTCCGCTGCTCGGCGCAGCCAGCAGTCATTTTGCCGGCGACCTGCAACCGGCCCTGGTGGTCGCCGCGCTGGGCCTGCTGTTCGCCGGTCTGCACCTGCGCCACGCCCGGGCCTCGCTGCAGCGCTGCGTCGTCTGAATCGTTTCCGCTGCGGCCTTTCGTCACAGAAGTAAAACTGGGCGGTTCCTTGTTTTGAAATGTTTCGCCGTTCCTGAGTACAGTGACCGCCGCGCCTCATAGAGGAGGCGCTTCTGGCGCTCGCCACCCACCCTACAAGGAACACAACACTCATGATGAAGGCCTCCGATCTGGTCGTTCGCTGCCTGGAAAACGAGGGTGTGGAATACATCTTCGGCATTCCCGGCGAAGAGAACCTGGACCTGCTGGAATCCCTGCGGCGCTCCTCGCAGATCAAGCTGATCCTGACTCGCCACGAGCAGTCCGCCGGCTTCATGGCCGCCACCTACGGCCGCTTCACCGGCAAGACCGGTGTCTGCCTTTCCACCCTCGGTCCAGGCGCCACCAACCTGGTCACCGCCGGCGCCTACGCCTACCTGGGCGGCATGCCGATGCTGATGCTGACCGGCCAGAAGCCGATCAAGAAATCCAAGCAGGGACGTTTCCAGATTCTCGACGTGTGCCGCATGATGGCGCCGCTGACCAAGTACACCCACCAGTTCGCCTCCGCCGACAACATCCCGTCGCGCATCCGCGAGGCCTTCCGCCTCGCCGAGGAAGAAAAGCCCGGCTCCGTGCACCTGGAACTGCCGGAAGACATCGCCGACGAGCACACCGAGAGCCTGCCGGTATCGCCGAGCCTGAGCCGTCGTCCGGTCGCCGAAGCCAAGGCCATCGCCGCCGCCGTCTCCAAGCTGGAAAACGCCCGCAGCCCGGTGCTGGTGCTGGGCGCCGGCACCAACCGCAAGATGACCGCCCGGGTGCTACGGCAGCTGATCGAGAAGACCGGCATCCCCTTCGTCACCACCCAGCTCGGCAAGGGCGTGGTCGACGAACGCCATCCGCGCTTCCTGGGCAACGCCGCCCTCTCCGCCGGTGACTTCGTGCACCGCGCCCTGGAGTCCGCCGACCTCATCGTCAACATCGGCCACGATGTGATCGAAAAGCCGCCGTTCTTCATGACCCGCGGCGGCACCGAGGTCATCCACATCAACTTCCGCTCCGCCGAAGTCGATCCGGTGTACTTCCCGCAGGTCGAGGTGGTCGGCGACATCGCCAACGCCATCTGGGAGATCAAGGAGCGCATCGAGGTCCAGCCCACCTGGGACTTCGACCGCCTGCTGCACATCCGCGAAGCCAACGAGGCCCATGTCGCCGAAGGCGCCACCGACGACCGCTTCCCGGTCTATCCGCAGCGCCTGGTGGCCGATCTGCGCAACGTGCTGCCGTCCGACGGCATCGTCGCCCTGGACAATGGCATCTACAAGATCTGGTTCGCCCGCAACTACAAGGCCTACATGCCCAACACGGTGCTGCTGGACAACGCCCTGGCCACCATGGGCGCCGGCCTGCCGTCGGCCATGGCCGCGCGCCTGGTGCATCCCGGCACTCCCATCGTCGCGGTGTGCGGCGACGGCGGCTTCATGATGAACAGCCAGGAGCTGGAGACCGCGGTACGCCTGAAGATGAACCTGGTGGTCATCATCCTGCGCGACGACGGCTACGGCATGATCCGCTGGAAGCAGGCACAGATGGGCTTCGAGGACTTCGGCCTGGACTACGGCAACCCGGACTTCGTCCGCTACGCCGAAAGCTATGGCGCCCACGGCCATCGCGTGGAAAGCGCGGCCGCCTTCGCGCCGTTGGTGCAGCACTGCCTGGATACCCCTGGCGTCCACGTCATCGACTGCCCGGTGGACTACTCCGAGAACGACCGCATCCTGCATCAGGACATCAAGGAACGCAGCGCGGCGGTCTGATCGGCCAGCCCGGCGATCCAATTGACGCCCCGGCCTCCAGGCTGGGGCGTTTTTCATTGCGGCCGAAGAAAACCACCCGCCCTCTTCGCTGCTCAATCCACCGCTAATATCGTCAAACTAATTAGCAGGAAAACCTGTTGAAAACAAACAGATACGACATTAGACCACTTGAGAAACTGCCGAGTATCCAGGTAATCGCGCAGCCTATCGTCCAGATTCGAATATTGCGGCGATTCGCGTTCTATTAAGCAGTCCTTAAGAATCGTGGTCATGGATATACCCGTCCTTGAGCCATCGCCGCCGGCCCTCCCTTCGGCGCGGTGACGGATCGAGCGCCAAAGACCCGACGATTCCTTGGGACCAATCCGTGGTTACCCGCACCAGCGGCCAAGCGCCCCTTCGCACCGACCGGTCCTGCCGGGCGGCTGACGAATCGACAGAGGCTGCCGTAACCGCGAAGCACGAGGCGTGAGGTCTCCAGGCCCGCACCTTCCAACGCTCCGCTATCCAGGTAGTCCACATGCAGCAAGTTGGCTGGAATCCATTAGGCAATATAAGCGTCAGGGCCAAGCTGGGCCTTGGCTTCGCCCTGCTCATCGGCATGATCCTACTGGTGGCCTACACCGGCTGGTCGGCCACCGATACCCTGCGCGATCGCAGCGAGCGCATGAACGATATCGCCGGCTACAGCACCCTGGCCCGCGACATGCGCATCGAGCGGCTGGTGTATTTCATCAAGGCCGATGACGCCCAGGCGGCCAGGTGGCTCGCCGCCCTGGACAAGACCGAAGGCCAGTTGCAGGCCATCGTTCCAAACTTCAACTCGCCAGTGAACAAGGCCTTGCTCGACGAGGCCGGGGCCGGGGCCGCGCTCAAACGCTATCGCGACTTCTACAACCAGACGACCGCCGCCACCCGCGAGCGGGAATCCATCCGCAAGATCGCCAGCGGCGCGGCAGAGGCAGCCAATGCCCAACTGCTGACCCTGGCCGAAGAGGCGAATGGCGAGACCGGTCGTCCTGCCGATCGCCAGCAGCTGACGGCGCTCTTCATGGGTGTACAGCGAATGAGGGTCGATTTCCGTGGCTACGCCACCGCACCCGGCAAGGACAGCGAGCAGACGGCGCGCACCTCTGTCAATGCCGCCCTTACCCTGGCCAAGGCGCTCGGCGCCACGGCGTTGCCGACCGCGACCGTGCAAAGGCTCGTCGGTGAAATCTCCGGCTACCAGCAGCGTCTCGATCAGCTGGTAGCCGCTCAGGCGCAGGTGGATCAGGCGCAGGGCGGTATCACCACCACCATCACCACCCTGCTCGGCATCGCCGACAAGCTCACCGGCATCCAGCAGGAATTCCGCACGGCCGACGTGGCCGGTGCCCGTCAGCTGCTGTTGATCTGGCTGGCCGTCGCCATCGCCCTGGGCCTGGCCTGTGCCTGGCTGATCACCCGTTCCATCGTCAAGCCCCTGCAGGACACCGTGGCCTTGGCCGAGCAGGTCGCCAACGGCGATTTCACCCATCAGCAGCAGGTCACCCGCAAGGATGAACTGGGCGCCCTGCAGACCAGCATGTAAGGCATGACCGGCAACCTGCGCCGCCTGATCGGCGAGGTACGCGACGGTGTGGTCCAGGTGGCCAGTGCCGCCGAGCAGCTGTCGGCGGTCACCGAACAGACCAGCGCTGGCGTGCAAGCGCAAAAGGTCGAGACCGATCAGATCGCCACCGCCATGCAGGAGATGACCGCCACCACCCATGAGGTGGCGCGCAATGCCGGAAACGCGGCCAAGTCCGCGCTGGAAGCCAGTCGCCAGGCCCTGCAGGGCGAGCAGTCGGTGAGCAAGGCGGTCGACCAGATCGAGGTGCTGGCCCAGGAAATGGAATCGACCAAGGCGGCCATGGCCACCCTGCGCGGCCATGCCGACAGCATCGGCGGCGTGCTCGACGTGATCAAGGCGGTCTCCGAGCAGACCAACCTGCTGGCGCTCAATGCCGCCATCGAAGCCGCCCGCGCCGGCGAGGCGGGGCGCGGCTTCGCCGTGGTCGCCGACGAGGTCCGTGGCCTGGCCCAGCGGACCCGCTCCTCGACGGACGAGATCGCCCAGCTCATCACCGGTCTGCACCAGAGCACCGACCGCATGGGCACGGTGCTCGACCACAATGTGCAGCTGACCGAGAGCAGCGTCGGCCTGTCACGCGAAGCGGGCGAGATGCTCAAGCGCATCACCGGCTCGGTGAAGGACATCGAGTCGATGAACGAACAGATCGCCTGCGCCGCCGAGCAGCAGAGTTCGGCGGGCGAAGAGATCAGCCGCAATGTCACCAACGTCCGCGACATCTCCGACCAGACCGCCGCCGCCAGCGAAGAGACGGCTTCTTCGAGCATGGAGCTGGCGCGCATCGGCGTACGCCTGCAGGAGATGACGGCGCGCTTCAAGGTGTGATCCTGACGGACGCTCCTTCCTCACCCCGATCCTCTCCCCAAGGGAGAGGGGGCGTACCGGTGTGGCCTGCGTAGGGTGGAAAACGGCGTAGCCTTTTCCACACGGACGAGCCACGTTCGATAGCGGCTTCGCTGCAAACCAGCCTGCAGATCCTCGCTCCAACCCTCTCCCCCAGGGAGAGGGTCGCACCCGCTATGCCCCGCGTTGGGTGAAAAATGGCGCAGCCTTTTGCACCCTCGGGTAGCAGCTCCCCTACTCCAGGCTGGCCTCTTCCAGCAACCACCGCTCGAAGCTTGCCAGCGCCGGATCGCTCTCCTCCGCTGGACGGGTGACCAGCACATAGCGTTCGCGCAGTTCCGGCAGGACCGGCCACGGCGCCTGGAGGCGGCCGGTGGCCAGGTCTTCCTCGATGTAGCGCTGGGGCACCAGGGCCATGCCAAAACCGGCGTTGGCGGCCTCGATCAGCAGCGAATAGCGATCATAGGTAGGGCCGGTCGCCTGGTCCCCCAAGGCCAGTCCGGTGAGCGCGGCATAACGACGCCAGCTGTGCGGACTCTCCCGCTTGTGCAACAACGGCAGACTGGCTGGCGGATGATCGGCCAATCGCGGATGACAGACCGCCACCAGTTGCGCGTCGAACAACCGTTGCACCCTCAGGTTCTGCCAGCTCGGATGCTCGTAGTTGATCGCGGCATGCAGACCGCTGTCTTCCAGGGCAAAGGGCTGCGTCCGCTCACGGAGGTTGACCTCGATGTTCGGATGGCGCTCGCGGAAGCGCGCCAGCAGGGGAATCAGCCAGCGACCGGCCAGGGTCGGGATAACGCCGATTTCCAGTGCCGTGGCGCCGCGGGCCTGGGCGATCAGTTGCTGGGTATGGCGCTCGATGTCGGCGAGCGCAGTGCGCATATGAGCGGCATAGCCGGCACCGGCGGCGGAAAGCTCGACGCGATTGCCCACCCGATTGAACAACCGGACGCCCAGAGCAGCCTCCAGCTTGGCGATCTGCCGGCTGATGGCGCCCTCACTCAGTGCCAGCTCCTGCGCGGCCTTGGCGAAACTGAGATGGCGGGCGGCCGCTTCCAGGGCCACCAGCGCCGTGGTGCTGGCCAGGCGTCTAGTCATCAGCGGTCATCCTTGGCAGCGGGACGGCACAGGATGACGCCTGGGCAAGCTGCCTTGCAAAAAAATCGGTAACGCTCGCCGCCAGCGCCTCCTAGCATGAGCGGATCTCAAGACCCAGGAAGCGCGCGCCATGATGACGAGGACGTCCACCTTGAACAGGACCGAGCGGGTTCTGCTGGGCATGGGTCTGGTGATTCCTGTCTGGTTGGCGATCGGTGTAGGACTGACCGCCCTGGCCTATCCCGGCTATAGCCATACGGACCATGCCTTGAGTCGGCTGGGGGCAGTCGATGCCCCCACTCAGGGCTTTTCCGCCTGGATCAACAACGTGCCGCTCGGTGTGCTCTTCGTGCTGGTCGGCCTGGGCCTGGTCCGTCGCTTTCGCAGATCGCGCCTGGCCTGCCTGAGTGCAGCCCTGATCCTGCTGCATGGCCTGGCCAGCTTCGCCACCGGGATTTTTCCGTGCGACCAGGGCTGCGCTCCGGTGCAGCCGTCGCGCTCGCAAGCGCTGCACAACCTGGCGGGCCTGGTGATGTTTCTATCGCTGACCCTCGCCAGCGCACTCTGGGGCTGGCTCGGCAGGCGCCTGCTGGCCTCGCCGGGCTTTGCCCGCTTCTCGATCCTCTGTACCGGCATGGCCCTGGTCACTGCGGCCCTGATGGCCGGAGCGGTCACCGACGGCCAGGGCTTCGGTCTGTACCAGCGCCTCAATTACGCCGCGGGCGTCTGCTGGCTCACGGTCCTGGTCTGGCTGGCCCAGCGCGAACGCGGCTAATCAACGGCCAGCGGCGAGCGCCACAGCGGATGCCTCAGGCTTGTACGGTCAGGGCGACCAGTCGCGCCACCAGCGGTCGTACCAGCAGCACGCAGACGAACGCCGAAGGCATTGCCACCTGATAGGCATTCATCACATTCCTCAAGTAATGGGCATTGAACCCGAACTCGGCCAGGGTGATCACCAGGCACATCAGCAAGGCCATGATGGTCGACATATAGAGCGCAAACACATAGGGCGTCACACCCTTGGGCAGGCGTCGTCTGGCGGGAAGCGCTGGAGTCTGGGAATTCATCGGCTAGTCTCTGGTGGATGAGCGATGCCAAGCTAACAAGCACCGGAACCGGCCGGTAGCCGCCTCGCCGTTGGTTCACCTTCAACAGAAATCAACGAATACAGCGACAGGAATCTCGTGGACATCCTGGGTTTGATCAGCACCTACAACAAGGTCGTGGAAGCCGGCAGCATCGCCGGGGCTGCCCGTGGCCTGGGCCTGAGTGCGGCCGCGGTAAGTCAGAGCCTGACCCGGCTGGAGGCCCATCTGGGCGTGCGCCTGCTGTCGCGGACCACGCGCCGCCTGGCCGTGACGGAAAGCGGCGCCCGCTATTTCGACAAGGTCCGGCACATCCCGCGGGAGGTCGAGAGCGCCGCCCAGTCGGCGACCCTGGAAAGCGAACCCCAGGGCGCGCTGCGAGTGGCGACCACCGCCGCCTTCGGCCGGCATCTGCTGGCGCCGCTGCTGCCGACATTCAAGCGCCGCTATCCCGGCATCGACATCGAACTGATCGGCTCCGATCGGCGCCTGGATCATCGCCTGGAACAGATAGACGTCAGCCTGAGGATCAAGGCGCAGCTCAGCGACAGCCTGGTCGCCCGGCGCATCGCGTCCTGCGCCTTCCTGTGCTGCGCGGCGCCCGCGTATCTGGCGCACGCGGGCACGCCGCATGCTCCGGAAGACCTGCAGCAGCACGCCTGCCTGCTGTTTCGCTACCCTACCGACGGTCGCTATCTGCCCTGGCGGTTCGAGCGCGACGGCCAGGTCTTTGAGGCGGCCACGCGCCCCGGCTTCGTCTGCGACGACATCGACATGCTGGCGCAGATCGCGGTGAACGGGGGTGGCATCGCGCGCCTGGCGGACTTCGTCGCCCTGCCGCTGATCGAGCGCGGGCAGCTGGTACCGCTGTTCGGCGCAGAAGGCCAGGACGCCACGTCGGCCCGGTCGGAAGCCATGGATATCTATGCCTGCGTCGCCGAACGCTCGGCGCTGACCGGCAAGGTGCGCGCCTTCATCGACTTTCTCGAAGAGGCGTTGCAGACCCGCAACGGGACGGTGCCCGCTCACTGAACAGGCCTGCGTCGGCAGCGCTGCAGTCAGCGCCCCCCGCCGTCGGTGACTAAGTAGGTGGCCCGGTCGGTCCCACGCGGCAACCGGTCTGGCGTCCGGGTGATCAAACCGATGTCCTTGGCCGCGTCGTAGCCCAAACGTCGCCTGTTGCTTTCGGAGGACAGCAGGGTGGTGAGCTCCTCCGGGGTCAGCTTGAGACAGCCCTTGTAGATCTCGCGGAACTTGAGGTTCTCACGCTCGACGTCCTCGAATGCCTGCTTGGCCTGGTCCGGCTTCATGTAGCCGTTGACGGCGATGGCCGCCGCGGCCGGATGCAGGAGAAAGCTGGCGAGTGGCGCGGCATAACGATCTTCGGCCGCGCAATAGATCAGGGTGGCGGATGAATCCGTCGCAGCGGCGTCGATGGTATTGATGTGCAGCGGATAGTGACGGATGAACTCGTAGGCGACATAGCCCGCCTCCATGCTGCCGCCAGGGCTGTTGAGGTAGAGATTGACGTTCTTGGTCGCGGGATACTTGAGGGCGATGTCGCTCAGGGCAGCCAGCAGGGAGCTGACCGAGCGGTCGTTGATACCGCTGTTGAAGTACACCGACGCGGTGTCGGCACTGGCAACAGAGCCTTCTCCGCGGATAACGGTCATCTCGGCGGAGGCCTCTGTCAGGCAGCCTGCGGCCAGCAAGGCCAAGGCCCCGGCAGACAAGCGCTTCGCCACGGTCGAACGTCTCATCCCTGCTCGCTCCCAGGTCGGCAATCGGCCACAGACCTGAAACGCTAGAGCGTGAGACTTAAGATCGGCTTAAGGCAGGGCGACCTGCCTTGATCGCCGCGCACTCAGTCCTTTTTCAGCAGCCCGGCCAGCCCGGCGAAAGGGTTGTGGGTGGCCTGGGCCACCTTGGGCGTGCTCAGGGAGCTGTCGCTGAAGTACTGCTGATCGGTGTAGCGGCTGTGCTCGTTGTCGTGGCAGTACAGGCGGATCAATTCCCAGTTGGAGCCATCCTGGGGATTGTTGTCGTGGTTGTGGTCACGATGGTGCACGGTGCTTGCCGGCGAACTCGCGGGCGCAGCGACCGCAGACGTGGGGATACATCTTCAGCGCCTTGTCACGATAGCCGCGTTCGCGCTCGCGCTGGGTCTCGGCGAGGATTCGATCCAGCTTCGAGGTATCGGTAGCCATGCTGCACCTGGGTAGTCGGGTAGAAAGGCGCAGTATAGCCCGGGCCCGGCCTGGCCGGTGAGCGCCCGTCACTCGGTCCGACTGCCGAGCGCCCTGCCTGCCGGGAGCGCAGCGAAGTGCTGAAAATCGTCTTCGCTGCGGCCTGCCTTCGCCTAGAGGCGCATCCCCACTGCCAGCCGGTTGAACGCATTCATCAGCGCCACCGCGAAGGTCAGATCGGCGATTTCCGCGTCGCTGAACTGCGCCTTGAGTGGTTGGTAGAGCGCGTCGGGCGCGCCTTTCTCGGCGACGGCGGTCAGGGTCTCGGCCCACTCCAGGGCGGCGCGCTCGCGGACATCGAAGAGGTTGCTGATGCGCCAGCCGGCCAGACGATCCAGCTTGGCCTGGCTGACGCCCTGCTCGCGCAGGGTTTCGGCGTGCTTGCCCAGGCAGAAGGCGCAGCCATTGATCTGGGAGATGCGCAGATAGATCAGCTCCACCAGCTCCAGGCCCAGCGAACTCTGCGCCAGGGCCTGGCCCGTGGCGATCAGGCCCTGGTAGGCGGCGGGCGAGAGAGTGGAAAACGGCAGTCGCAGTTGGCTCATGGTTTACTCCGGGTAGCGGTCACAAGGTTGGCGAGCGCGCGGAAGGGCACCTCGCGGGAGCGTTGTTCACAGGCGGCTGTGTCCTGGAAAGATGACGCCACTCTAGGCAGCCGATGGCCTAGGCTATAGAGCCAAGAAAGATACAAACGACCAGGCCATGACCCTCACCGCTGCCCTCGACAGTCGCCTCGCCCTGCCGCTCTACCGGCAGCTCTATCAGCGCTTTCGCCAGGCGCTGGACGCAGGCCGCCTGCGACCCGGTGACCGGGTGCCTGCGGTGCGCGCCCTGGCGGTGGAGCTGAACGTGGCCCGTGGGACGGTGGAGATGGCCTACCAGCAGCTGATCGCCGAAGGCTTTCTGCTGCCGCGCGGTCCGGCCGGGACCATCGTCTCGCCCCAGTGGCGTCGCCCGGTCGCTCCAGCACCGGCCGTACCCTCCTCAACGGACGCCGCGGCGATCCATGCCGGTGGCGCGCCGCTGCCCCTGCAGCTGGGCCTGCCGGCGCTGGACGCCTTTCCGCGCAAAGGCTGGACGCGCCTCGCCGCGCGGCAGTTGCGCAGCCAGGGTCTAGAGGGGCTGGTCTACCCCGATGCCCGGGGTCACGCCGGTCTGCGCGCCGCCATTGCCACCTACCTGGGCCTGTCCCGCGGGATCGCCTGTCGTCCGGAGCAGGTGTTCGTCTGCGCGGGCTATCGCGCCTGCCTGGACCTGGTCGTCCACACGCTGCTGGCGCCCGGCGACGCCTGCTGGTTCGAGGAGCCCGGCTATTTCATCGCCCGCCAGGCGCTGCAGGGCGCCGGCCTGGCTCTGGTGCCGGTGCCCGTGGACGCGGCGGGACTGGACGTCGCCGCCGCTCTCGCCCGGGCACCGGCCGCCCGGTGCGCCCTGGTCACCCCCAGTCACCAGAGTCCACTGGGCGTGTCCCTCGCCCTGCCTCGGCGGCTGGCACTGCTGAACTGGGCGCTGCGGCAGAACACCTGGATTATCGAGGACGACTACGACAGCGAATACCGCTACCAGGGCAAGCCGCTGCCCGCGCTCAAGAGCCTGGATGACGGCGGTCGGGTGCTCTACACCGGGACCTTCAGCAAGGTGCTGTTTCCCGGCCTGCGCCTCGCCTACCTGGTGGTGCCGCCCGCGCAGGTCGCCGCCTTCGGTCGCAGCGCCGACCAGCTGCACAACCATGCGCCCCTGCTGCTGCAGGCCACGGTGGCGAGCTTTCTGGAAGAGGGGCATTTCGCCCGCCATCTCAACCGTATGCGCGGTCTCTACCGCCAGCGCCGCCAGTGGCTGGCCGAGGCGCTGGCGAACAGCCTGGGCGACGCGGTGCGGATCGACCTGCAGGCCGGCGGGCTGCACCTGCTGGCGCGCCTGCCGCAGGGCGATGATCGCCGCTGGGCGGAGGCCGCCCGGGCCGACGGTCTGGGGGTCCAGGCCCTGTCGCGCTGGTATCTGGAAGCGCCCCAGGCCCAGGGGCTGCTGCTGGGGTTCACCAATGTCGCCAGCGCTGAGGAAGCCGGCGAACTGGCTCGCCGACTGGCTCGCCTGGAACGCTGACGGCACCTTCCTCGCGCCTGACCTTCGCAGCGGACCGTCCGCCAACGACTCTGCGAAGCGCAAAAATGTTTATTGCGTCACACAAAACTTTTTCAGGAGTGACCGCTCAAAGACCAGGCTCGGAGGCTCTAGCCTGCCATTCTTGCGCGAAACACCGGCCTTTTTTCGGCCTGCATTCGGCTAGGCGCGGCGCGACTGGAGTCATCCGCGGTATCGGCACTATCAGGAGCCACGCGTCCCCCACCGTCGACGCAAGACACGGATCAGTCGCGTTCCCCTCCGCTAGCTCGCTGTACCCCAATCCTTTGCCCCCTGGGCGTGAGTCGACAACCTGGCGCGTGAGGCCTTTCCATGCTGCAACAGCTGACCATCGCGAACAAACTCAGACTCGGCTTCGGTGCCATTCTGGTTATCATCCTGGCGCTGATCCTGGCGGCCAGGCAGGGCTTCAACCAGGTCAATCTGGCGGTTCAGCAGAATATCCACTCCTACCACGTCCTGCAGGATTCGGATGCGGCCCTGCTGGCGCTGGTCAACATGGAAACCGGGATGCGCGGCTTCGCCCTGACCGGCAAGGAGGAGTTTCTCGACCCCTTGAACAAGGGCGAGCAGCAGTTCGCCGAGCAGTTGCAGGAGTTGCTCCAGCTCACCCGCGATAATCCCAAACAGCAGGCCGGCCTGGCTCAGCTGGGCCAGGCCAAGCAGCAGTGGAACACCGAGTCCGTGCAGCAGATCCTGGCCCTGCGCCGGCAGGTCAATGCCGGTACCCAGCCGCTGGATGCCTTGACCGCGCGCATCGCGACCGCCCAGGACAAGGGCAGGATGGATGGCATGCGCGAGTTGCTGGCGCAGCTCAAGACCCGCGAGAAGGCCTTGCTGAACGGCCGCACCCAATCGATGGACGACGCCAAGCAGCAGGCCATGGCGATCCTCATCAGTGGCGGCCTGCTCGCTACCCTGCTGGCGCTGGGCATCGCCTGGTCGCTGACCCGCACCATCGTGGGCCGGTTGGCCCAGACCGTCGCCGTCGCCCGCACCATCGCCGCCGGCCAGCTGGATTCACCGATTCCCGCTGGCGGGCGCGACGAAATGGGCCAGTTGCTGACCGCCTTCGCCCAGATGCAGGACAAGCTGCGCGGCATGATCCAGGGGATCAAGCAGGGCACCGATCATCTGGTCGCCGCCTCCCACAGCATCTCGGCCAACTCCCAGCAGCTGTCCGCCGCCGCCCAGGAACAGTCCAGCGCCGCCTCCAGCATGGCGGCTACCGTGGAAGAGCTGACCGTCAGCATCAACCACGTCTCGGACAATGCCGGGGAGGCCCACGACCTCTCCAGCCAGTCGGGCCGGCTGGCCCAGGATGGCGGCCAGACCATCCAGGCCTCGGTGGACAGCATGAGATCCATCGCCGGCACCGTGCAGTCCTCGGCTACCCGCATCGGCGAACTGGGCGAGCATTCCGAGCGGGTGTCCTCCATCGTCAGCGTGATCAAGGGCATCGCCGACCAGACCAACCTGCTGGCGCTGAATGCCGCCATCGAGGCGGCGCGGGCCGGCGAACAGGGACGCGGCTTCGCCGTGGTGGCCGACGAGGTGCGCCAGCTGGCGCAACGCACCACCAATTCCACCCAGGAGATCGCCGCCATGATCGAGAAGATCCAGGCGGCGACCCAGGCGGCCATGAGCGACATGGAGGTGGGCGTGCGCCAGGTCAATGGCGGGGTCGACCTGGCCAACCAGGCGGGTGAGGCGGTGGTCAGCATCAACACCGCCTCGGACAAGGTGGTGCGGGTGGTCAACCAGATTTCCCTGGCCCTGCGCGAGCAGACCGCTGCCAGCCACGACGTCGCCCGTACCGTGGAGCGTCTGGCGCAGATGGCCCAGCAGAACAGCGAAGCCATCGGCGAGACGGTGCAGACCGCGGTGTCCCTGGACGCCCTGGCCAACGACCTGAATCGTCAGATCAGCCAGTTCCGCTGCTAGCGCCAGCCCTCCCCGCAGCCCGTCCCCCTCGCTCCCGGCACCTGGCCGGGAGCGACTTGCCGAAACACCTCGCAACATTCATCCAGCGCAACGGTCACAAAGGCGTCTCCCTCAAGGCCTGCGCCCTGCATGAAAACCCCGCGTCCCGTTGATCGTCTCCCCCGCCTCAACCAGCTGCGCAATCTGAAAATGGCCCGTTCCGCCCACGCCTATGTGCGCGGCAGCACGGTGCAGTTCTACGAGTGGCTGCACAGCCAGCCCGGCCGCAACCTGCCCAATGGGCCGGCGGTATGGATCTGCGGCGACTGCCATGCCGGCAACCTGGGCCCCACCGGCGACCTGCACGGTTCCACCGACGTCAACATCCGCGACCTGGACCAGACCGTGGTCGGCAATCCGGCCCACGACCTGGTGCGCCTGGCGCTGTCACTGGCCACCGCGGCGCGCGGTTCCGACCTGCCGGGGGTGACCACGGCGCGGATGCTCGAAGAGATGATGCGCGGCTACGAGATCGCCTTCGAGGACGATCTCGAACGCGAGGTGCCGCGGCCGGCCCAGGTCAAGGCCGGGATGCGCAGCGCGGTGCAGCGCACCTGGAAGCACCTGGCCAAGGAGCGCATGGAAAACACTCGACCCAAGCTCCCGCTGGGCAAGCACTTCTGGCAGCTGAGCAAGGCCGAGCGCCAGGCCATCGCCGAGTTGTGCGAGACGCCGGGCATCCATGCCCTGGTGACCTCGCTCAAGGGCCGCAGCCACGACAGCCGCGTCGAACTGCTCGACAGTGCCTACTGGGTCAAGGGCTGCAGCTCCCTGGGCCTGCGCCGCTACGCCGTGCTGCTGGGCGTGGACGATGGCGATGACCAGGACTACTGCCTGATCGACGTCAAGCAGGCGGTAGCCGCCGCCGCTCCGCGCGTGGCCCATGCCACCATGCCCCGCGACAACGGCAAGCGGGTGGTGGAAGGCGCCCGCCAGCTCTCCCCGGCCCTGGGCAATCGCATGCTGGCGGTGCGCCTGCTGGATCACTCCTTCTTCATCCGCGAATTGCTGCCCCAGGATCTCAAGCTGGAACTGGACGAACTCAGCGCCCGCGAAGCCATGAGCGCCGCGGCCTACCTGGCCCGGGTAGTCGGCCGCGCCCACGCCCGGCAGATGGACCTGGCCACCCGCGTCGAGTGGATGAGCGATCTGCAACGCAATCGCACCCGCACCCTGGATGCGCCGTCCTGGCTGTGGAGCAGCGTGGTGCAGCTGGTGGGCGCCCACGAGATGGGCTACCTGGCCCACTGCCGCGCCTATGCCCTGGAGCATGCGCAGGATTGAGGCCACCCTGAGACCGACCCGGGGCTAACCGCCTCGGGCCGCGCTTCTCGCTCCCGCCTCTTCCCCGCCGGTCTGCTCGGTCCAGCCCGGATGCGGCAGGCGGAGCCCATCTGACCCTCGACCACCTGCCCGCTTCGTCGATCCGCTCGATCACGCATTGTGCGCCCTTCAGGCTTTAACTAAAATGAGACGCTTTATCATTTAAGACCGGCGCTCGCGCCAAGGATCTTCCATGCGCCCTGCCCTGTCTTCCGGCTCGCCCACCGTCGCCCTGGATCGGCTCTATCGCGATCATCACGGCTGGCTCAGCGGCTGGCTGCGCGGGCGGCTGGGCAACGCGCCGGATGCGGCGGACATCGCCCAGGACACCTATCTGCGCATCCTCAGCTCCGGACGGCTGCCGCTGCGTGAGGACTCGCGGCGCTATCTGGTGCAGGTGGCCAAGGGGCTGGTGATCGATCTCTGGCGACGCCAGGAGGTGGAGCGCGCCTATCGCGAAGCCATCGCCCATCTCCCTGAGGCCCAGGTGCCTTCGCCAGAGACGCACTGGCTGATCGTCGACGCCCTGCTGCGCATCGATGCCATGCTCGACGGCCTGCCCGGCCCGGTACGGGAAGCCTTCCTGCTGGCGCAATTCCAGCGGTTGACCCTGGCCGAGATCGCCGTGCGGCTGGATCTGGCGGTGATCACCGTACGTCGCTACATCCAGCGCGCCCTGGTGACTTGCCTGGTGGCCGGCGACGCATGAGTCCTCCCGCGTCGCAGCTGCTCGAAGAAGCGGCCGAGTGGCTACTCGCGCTGAACTTCGACGACGCCGACGAGGCGCAGCGCCAGGCCTTCGAGCGCTGGCGAGCGCAGAGCGAGGCCCATCGCGCGGCCTGGGCACGGGCCGAGCGGGTCATGGGTACCTTCGCCAGCGTTCCGCTGGATATCGGTCAGCAGGCGCTATGCCGCGCAGGTGACCGGGCCCTCAGCCGGCGGCGCACCCTGCGCCTGCTCACCGCCCTGCTGGTGGGGGCTCCCAGCGGCTGGCTGGCCCTGCGCACCCTGCGACTGGATACGCTGGGTGCCGAGCTGACGACCGCCATCGGCGAGCGGCGCTCCCTGCTACTCGCCGATGGCAGCCAATTGGTGCTGAACAGCGACTCCGCCCTGGACGTCCGCTTCGACGAAGGCACCCGCCGCCTGCACCTGCGACGGGGCGAGGTGCTGGTGACCACCCATGCCGATCCGGTCGTGCCGCGCCGACCCTTCGTGATCGACCTGGCACAAGGCGAGATCGAGGCCCTGGGCACCCGTTTCAGCGTGCGGTTGGAAGAGGCGCTGTGCCGGGTCGCGGTCTTCGCCCACGGCGTGGAAGTGCGTCCGCAACGGGGCGCTGCCGTACGCCTGGCTGCCGGGCAACAAGCCTGGTTCGATGCCTACGGCGTGCGGCGTCTTGCCTCGGTAGACGAGGATGCCAGCCTCTGGACGCGCGGCATGCTGGTCGCCCACGACCGCCCGCTGGCCGAGGTGCTGGCCGAACTGGGTCGCTATCGGCCAGGCCTGCTGCGCTGCGACCCGGCCGTCGCCGGGCTGCGGGTGTCCGGCGCCCTGTCACTGGACGATACCGACCAGGCCCTGCTGGCGCTGCAACGCACCCTGCCGATCCGCATCACCCGTCGCACCCGCTACTGGGTGGCGGTGGGCGCCCCCTGAACGTCAACGACGTCGCCGAAAAAAGTCCGCGCCCCCTGAGCACTTTTCCGCGCTCGTCCGGGATAGCTGCAGACACCCTCATGGGGAGCGGTGGCAGCCCGCGCCTGGTGCGCTTTAGAGGACGGCAACACGACATGGCAAAGATCCACCGGCAGCAACCCGGCACCCGACGCTTCACTCCGTTGATCCTGGCCGTCGCCCTGCAGGGCGTGCCCCTGGCCGGAGCCGGACTGGCCCTGCTGCCCCTGCCGGCCCTGGCCGCCGCGGAGGGGCGTGACTACCGGATTCCCGCGGGTCCGCTGAACGCGGTACTGGCCCGCTTCGCCGCCACGGCCGGGGTCCAGCTGGTGTTCGATCCGGCGCCGCTGGCCGGTCGCAGCAGTCCGGGGCTACAAGGCCGCTATACTCTCGACCAGGGCTTCGAGCACCTGCTGTGTGGCAGCGGCTATCGCTGGAGCGAACGCGGTGCCGGTATCTACGCCCTGGAAGGCGGCAGCGCCGAGGCCGCCCTCGCGATGCCCGAGACCGTCATCCAGGCCAGTGCCGCAGGCGGCGGCGCCGATGTCGGCTACCGGCGCCCCGTCAGCACCAGCACCACGCGCCTGGGACTGAGCGAACGCCAGACGCCCCAGGCGATCACCACCCTGACCCGCGACCAGGTCGAGGACTTCCACCTGCAGAGCATCAAGGAAGCCCTGCGCGCCGCCCCGTCAGTGACCGTCGAGCAAATCGAGACCGACCGTACCCAGTTCACCTCGCGCGGCTTCGACATCGACAGCTTCCAATACGACGGCATGGGCATGCCCTTCGTCAGCACCACCCTGGTGGGCGACCAGGACCTGGCGGAATACGAGCAGGTGGACGTCCTGCACGGGGCCAATGGCCTGATGAGCGGCACCGGCAATCCCTCCGCGGCGGTCAACTTCGTCCGCAAGCGGCCCACCGCCGAATTCCAGGCCAAGCTCGGCGCCAGCGTCGGTTCCTGGGACAACCGTCGGGTGGATGCCGATGTCTCCGGCCCCCTGACCGAGACCGGCAACGTGCGCGGACGCTTCATCTACGCCCACGACAAGGGCAATTCCTGGCTGGATCGCTATGGCCATGAAAAGAACATAGCGGCCGGTCTGGTGGCCTTCGACCTCAGCGACGCCGACACCCTGACCCTGGATTTCTCCCAGCACAACAGCGACGCCAACGGCAGCTCCTGGGGCAACCTGCCGCTGGCCGACGCGAACGGCGCTCCGCTGCACTACGGCCGTCGCAGTTCCAGCATCGGCCAGGACTGGACCTACTGGAATCTGGATACCCAGCGGGTCTTCGCTGAATTCATCCACGACTTCGGCAACGGCTGGCAGGGTACCCTCACGGCGACCGGCGTCACCGAGCGGCAGAACGCCGACATGTACTATATCTTCGGAGTCAGCGGCGACGATGCCACTGCCTTCGGCGACCACTCCGCCAGCAAGGCGCACCAGCTGATCGGCGAGGCCCGGCTGTCCGGTCCCTTCGAACTGTTCGGCCGTGACCACGAACTCACCCTGGGCGCCAGCTACGGCCGGACCCACCAGAAGTTGCGCGAGAAGATCCTCGCCGAGGACGGCTACTACCCCACCACCCTCTCCGGCTCCCTGGCCGGCGTCCCCGAGCCGTCGCTGCAATACACCGACGACAGCGGCCATACCCAGGACTTCACCGATCGCCAGAAGAGCCTGTTCGCCGGCGCCCGCTTCAACCTGATCGACGACCTGCACTGGATCGTCGGTGCGCGGATGCTCAGCGCCGATGCCAGCGGCCTGAGCTATGGCGACGACTACTACACCCGTGCCCATGGCGAGGTCACCCCGTACACCGGCCTGGTCTACGACCTGAGTCCGCAGTGGAGCCTCTATGCCAGCTGGACCAGGATCTTCAGCCCGCAACACAGTTTCGGCCTGGATGGCCGGCTACTCGAGCCTCTGGAGGGCAAGAGCCTGGAAGCCGGGATCAAGGGCGGCCTGTTCGACGATCGCCTGAGTCTGACCGCCGCGGTGTTCAAGACCACGCAGCGCAACGTGGCCGCCACCTCGGTGCTCGCCGGTTCGCGCTATCTCTACGACACCACCGACTATCAGAGCCATGGACTGGAACTGCAGGTCTCCGGCGAGGCGCTCCCCGGTCTGGACCTGCTGGCCGGCTACACCTATGTCCGCATCGACGACGCGGACGGCGAGCGGGCGCGCAAATTCGTGCCCAGCCACAGCCTGCGCGGTCTGGCGACCTATCGCCTGCCAGGCCTGCCCCAGGCCAAGGTCGGCGCGCGGCTGGGATGGCAGAGCGGTATCGAGAACGACAACAACAGCCGCATCCGCCAGAACGCCTATGCGCTGGTGGATGTGCTGGGCAGCTACGATTTCGACGAGCACTGGAGCAGCCAGCTCAATTTCAACAACCTCACCGACCGCAAATACCTGCTGTCGCTGTACAACAACGCCACCAGTGGCAACTACGGTGCGCCACGCAACGCGACGCTGTCGGTCAGCTACAACTTCTGAGACTGGGCAGGCGGGCGCCGAGACCTCCGTCCCGGCGTCCGCCATCGCCCGGCGATCCTTTGCGCCGTGCCGCGGTCCGAATCTGCACGCTCTCAGCCAAGGTTTCCGCCCGTCATGCCCTCCTCCCCCCGTCCCGGTTTCGTCTCCGTCCGCGGTGCCCGCGAGCACAATCTGAAGAACGTCGACGTGGACATCCCCCGCGATGCCCTGGTGGTCTTTACCGGGGTGTCGGGCTCGGGCAAGTCGTCGCTGGCCTTCGGCACCCTCTATGCCGAGGCCCAGCGGCGCTATTTCGAATCCGTGGCGCCCTATGCGCGGCGACTGATCGACCAGGTGGGGGTGCCCCAGGTGGAGGCCATCGAAGGCCTGCCACCGGCGGTGGCCCTACAACAGCAGCGCGGCCAGCCCAACAGTCGCTCGTCCATGGGCAGCGTGACCGGGCTGTCCAGCCTGGTGCGGATGCTCTACTCCCGCGCCGGGCGCTACCCCGCCGACCAGCCGATGCTCTATGCCGAGGATTTCTCGCCCAACACGCCCCAGGGTGCCTGTCCCGAGTGCCACGGCCTGGGCCGGGTCTACGAGGTGACCGAGGCCTCCATGGTGCCGGACCCCGCGCTGACCATCCGCCAGCGCGCCATCGCCGCCTGGCCCACCGCCTGGGGCGGGCAGAATCTGCGCGATATCCTGGTCACCCTGGGCTATGACGTCGACACGCCCTGGCGCGACCTGCCGCAACAGCAGCGCGACTGGATCCTCTTCACCGAGGAGCAGCCCACGGTGCCGGTCTATGCCGGCCTCACCCCCGAGCAGACCCGCGCCGCGCTCAAGCGCAAGGCCGAGCCCAGCTACCAGGGCACCTACACCGGGGCGCGGCGCCATGTGCTGCACACCTTCGCCAACTCCCAGAGCGCCAAGATGAAGCAGCGCGCGGCGCGCTTCATGATCGGCCAGACCTGCCCGCTGTGCCACGGCAAGCGGCTGACCCGGGCGGCGCTCTCGGTGACCTTCGCCGGCCTGGACATCGGCGAGTTGTCGCGGCTGCCGCTGGACGACCTCACCGTGCTGCTGCGCCGGGTCGCGGCCGGCGATTTCGACGCGGCGAAGGATGCCCGCGTGCTGGATGCCAAGGCCGGCAAGCAGGATCGCGCCCGGCGCAAGGCCGCCGGCGGCAGCGAACACGCCAGTGCCCCGGACGTGCGCCGCACCCCCGATCTTTCCCCGGAAAAACGCCTGGCCGCCCAGCGCATGGCCAGCGAATTGCTGGAACGGCTGCAGACCCTCACCCGCCTGGGCCTTGGTTATCTGGCCTTGGAGCGCAGCACCACCACCCTCTCCTCCGGCGAATTGCAGCGGCTGCGCCTGGCGACCCAGCTGGTGTCCCAGCTGTTCGGCGTGGTCTATGTACTGGACGAACCCTCCGCCGGGCTGCATCCGGCCGATGGCGAGTCGCTGCTGGAAGCCCTAGACGGCCTCAAGGCCCAGGGCAATTCGCTGTTCGTGGTGGAGCACGACCTGGCCACCATGAAGCGTGCCGACTGGCTGGTGGATGTTGGTCCCGCGGCCGGCGAAGGCGGTGGCCGGGTGCTCTACAACGGGCCGCCCGCGGGTCTGGCCGAGGTCGAGGAGTCGGTGACGGCGCGCTATCTGTTCGCCGCGCCGCAACGCGAGACCCGACCACCGCGTGAACCCCAGGGCTGGCTGCGACTGGCCGGGATCACCCGCAACAATCTCCAAGGCTTGGACGCCGCCTTTCCGCTGGGCTGCCTGACCGCGGTGACCGGGGTCTCCGGTTCGGGCAAGTCCAGCCTGGTCAGCCAGGCGTTGCTGGAGCTGGTGGGCGCCGAACTGGGCCAGCGCGCCGCCGAAGACGGCGAAGACGCCCCGGACCTGGACGGCGATGCCCTGCCCGCCACCACCGGCCAGGTGGTCGGTGGCCTCGGCGGTATCCGCCGGCTGGTACCGGTGGACCAGAAGCCCATCGGCCGCACCCCACGCTCCAACCTGGCCACCTACACCGGCCTGTTCGACGGGGTGCGCAAGCTCTTCGCCGCCACCCCCGAGGCGCAGGAACGCGGCTTCGACGCCGGACGCTTCTCCTTCAACGTCGCCAAGGGCCGCTGCCCGACCTGCGAGGGCGAAGGCTTCGTCAGCGTCGAACTGCTGTTCATGCCCAGCGTCTATGCCGCCTGCCCCACCTGCCAGGGCGCGCGCTACAACCCCGAGACCCTTGAGGTGCTCTGGCAGGGCAAGACCATCGCCGAGGTGCTGCATCTGACGGTGGACGAGGCCCTGGCCTTCTTCGCCGAGGAAGCCCCGGTGGCGCGGGCGCTGCGGGTGCTGGCCGACATCGGCCTGGGCTACCTGCGCCTGGGCCAGCCGGCTACCGAACTCTCCGGTGGCGAGGCCCAGCGCATCAAGCTGGCCACCGAGCTGCAGCGCACCAGCCGCGGCACCACCCTCTATGTGCTGGACGAACCCACCACCGGCCTGCACCCGGCCGACGTGGAGCGGCTGATGCGCCAGCTGCACGGCCTGGTCGACGAAGGCAACACCGTGGTGCTGGTGGAGCACAACCTGCAGGTGGTGGCCGGCAGCGACTGGCTGATCGACATCGGCCCCGGCGCCGGCACCGCGGGCGGCCGCATCGTCGCCTGCGGCATGCCCCGCGCGGTGGCGGACGATCCCGCCAGCCCCACGGCGCCCTATCTGCGGCCCCTGTTCGACTAGCTGGCCAGCGGTGCCACGCTGCGGCGACAGGCCGCCAGCACCAGCAGGGAAGCCACCGCCGCCAGGGCACCGAACTGGAAGGTGGCGGCGGAGCCGAGGAAGTGCCAGAGCGCGCCAGCGATGGTGCTGGCAAGCAACAGGGCGATACCGCTGACCAGGTTGAACAGGCCGAAGGCGGTGCCACGCAACTCGGCCGGGGCGGTTTTGGCGACCATGGCGGCGAGCAGGCCCTGGGTCATGCCCATGTGCAAGCCCCAGAGCAGGATGCCCAGGGCCAGGCCGGCCCAGTTGCCGGTCCAGGCCAGTACCAGGTCGGCGGCGATCAAGAGGACCAGTCCCCAGGCCAGCAAGGTGCGATGGCTGACCCGATCGGACAGCGCCCCAGCGGATAGGCCGACAGCGAGAACACCAGCTGCATGCCCACCATCACCAGCGGCACCAGCGCCAGGGGCACGCCCACCTGCTCGGCCTTGAGCACCAGGAAGGCCTCGCTGAAGCGCGCCAGGGTGAAGACGCCGCCGAGCAGCACCACCTGCCAGAAGGCCACCGGCAACTTGCGCAGCTGGCTGCGGGTGAGCGGATTGGTGCGCGCCTGGACGATGGCCGCCTGGGGCTCATCCAGCCCGAAATACAGCAGGGCCACGGCGATAAAGGCCGGGATCACCGCCACCCAGAACACCGCGCGGAAATCGTTGGCCCAGAGCAGCATCAGCCCCACCGCCAGTAGCGGGCCGAGAAAGGCGCCGAAGGTGTCCAGCGACTGGCGCAGGCCATAGGCGGCGCCACGGATCTCCGGCGGCGTGACGTCGGCCACCAGGGCGTCGCGCGGCGCCCCGCGGATGCCCTTGCCGATGCGATCCATGAAGCGCGCGCCGAACACCAAGCCGGCACCGCTGGCCAGGGCGAACAGCGGCTTGCTCAGGGCGCCCAGGCCATAGCCCAGCACCGCCAGGCCCTTGCGCTTGCCCAGGTAGTCGCTGATGACGCCGGAAAAGATCTTGGTGATGAGCGCGGTGGCCTCGGCCACCCCTTCGAGGATGCCGATGTAGAGCACGCTCAGGCCCAGGCCGGTGGCCAGGAACAGCGGCAGCAGGCTGTGGATCATCTCCGAAGAGATGTCCATGAACATGCTCACCCCACCCAGAATCCAGACCCCGCGGGGTATCCGTCGCCAGCTCGCCGTCATCGTCACGCCCCTGTCCCCTCGATCCTGTCCATCCCTGCCTGACAGCAGGCAAACCGGTCGAAAGTAGCATGACGATTGCCCGAGTCTCTACGGACGAGACATCCCCCGTTACACTGGGCGCTGCTCTTTTCCTCGAGGCCACCCCATGAAAACCTTGCTGGTCATCGGCATCGGCGCCGGCGATCCCGACTACCTCACCCTCCAGGCCGTCGCCGCCCTCAATCGCGCCAGTACCTTCTTCCTATTCGACAAGGGCACGGAAAAGGACAGCCTGATCCACCTGCGTGAAACCATCTGCGCCCGCCACATCCGCCGGGCGGACTATCGCTTCGTCACCGCGCCCATCCCCGAGCGCCGCCGCGAAGGCGACTATCGCCAGGCGGTGGACGACCTCAACGCCGCCAAGCAGGCGCTGATGGTGGAGATGATCGAGCAGGAGCTGGCGGATGACGAATGCGGCGCCTTCCTGGTCTGGGGCGATCCGGCGCTGTACGACAGCACCCTGCGCATCCTGGCGGCGATCCGGCGCGAAGGTCGGCTGGACTTCGACTACGAGGTGATCCCCGGCATTTCCAGCGTCCAGGCGCTGGCCGCGCGCCACCGGGTGCCACTCAATCGCATCGGCCAGGCCCTGGAGATCACCCCTGGCCGGCGCCTGGAGCGCTTCCCCGCGCACCTGGACAGCCTGGTGGTGATGCTCGATTCCCACGAGGCCTATCGCCGCCTGGACGAGCCCGGCCTGCATATCTACTGGGGTGCCTACGTCGGTACGGCGGACGAGATCCTCATCGCCGGTCCGCTGCAGGAGGTTGCCGAGGAGATCCACCGGGTGCGCAGCGCCGCGCGCGAAGAACACGGTTGGATCATGGACACCTATCTGCTCTGTCGGGGGCCGGCGGACGCCTGAGGGCTGTCCAGCCATAGATCCAGATGGAGGGTCTGCCAGGGCAAGGCCGTCTCCCGCGCGACGACCCGGAAGCCCTGGTCGAGCCAGAAGGCCTCGGCCCCGGGCAGGAAGGGATGGGTGTGCAGATAGAGACGCTCCACGGTATCGCACCGCGCCTGGGCCAGCAGCGCCGCGAACAGCCGCCGCGCCAGGCCCTGGCGCCGCTGCCGGGGTACCACGAACAGCCGCACCACCTCCACCACCCGCTCGCCGGGATAGGCCAGCTGGGCAAAGCGCCGGTCGTAGGGCCGGTAGCCAATGCTGCCGAGGGGCTCTCCGGCGGCGCCCCGGGCGATCAGCAGGCAGCCACGACCCACCCCATAGTGGTCGGCGAAGCGCTGTAGATCCTGGGGTACGGCCGTCGCCTCGACCCGGCTACCAAACAGCTCGTGATAGCTCGCCAGCAAAAAGCTCAGCGTCTCGTCATCCGCCACGGTGAGCCGTTCGAGGGTGATGGGTAGCGCTTCGCTCATGGTCCTGTGCGTCTCTCTGGCAGTGGCAGGGGCGCGACATTTCGGCGCAGGTTCGCGCCGGCCGGGCTGTGCGCCGCCCGCGACGATGATACAGTCCCTCGCCATGAAAACCGTCCGTTCACCGCGCGCCTCGCTCGCCTGGATGCTGCTTGCCTGCATCCTGCTGAACGGACTCGTCTGCGCCCTGGGCCACGGTCAGATGCTGGCGCGCTTGACCCTGCCGGTCCTGCCGCCCCTCACCCAGGCACAGGAGCACCATCACGGTCTGCACGCCCAGACCGCCCAAGGTGACATGGCCGGCATGCATGCGGGCCTGCCGCGCGGCAGCGTGACCACCCTTTCCCCCACGGGTGATTGCGTCTTCGCCGCCACCCTGTTCCTCGCCACGCTGGCCGCCGTCGTGCTGCAGTGGTTACTGCGTCCCGGCGATCCTCATCGTCCTCGCTACCAGAGCGCCCTGCCGCCGCCACCGCGCGCACGCCGCTCCAGGCTCCATCCCCAGGCCCCCTGACACCGCGGCTACGAAAGACGGCTGTCTCCCTTTTTCGTAATCCCGTACGCGGCTGTGTCCTGGCCGCGTGCCGTCCGTGGTGAACGCTATGACTTCGCACCCCTCCGCTCCGGCCGCCAAGACGCCGGGGCCGCTGCTGCAGCTGTTGGCGCGGCTGCATTTTCTCATCGGTCTGTTCGTCGGTCCCTTCCTGCTGGTGGCCGCCGCCAGCGGCCTGATCTATGCCCTCACGCCGCAACTCGAGGCCCACCTCTATGCCGAGGCCCTGCACACCCCCAGCCGCGGCAAGCCCCTGCCGCTGGCCGAGCAGGTCCACATCGCCCAGGCCGCGGTAGGCCCCACCCTGACCCTGGGGGCGGTGCGCCCGGCGCCGGCCGAGGGCGACACCACCCGGGTGATGTTCAACGATCCGACGCTGGGCGAGTCGACCCATCGAGCGCTGTTCATCGACCCGATCACCGGCGCCATCCGCGGCGATCTGGCGGTCTATGGCACCAGCGGCATCCTGCCGCTGCGCACCACCATCGACCAGTTCCACCGTAGCCTGCTGCTGGGCGAGCCCGGTCGTCTCTACAGCGAACTGGCCGCCTCCTGGCTATGGGTCGCGGCCCTCGGCGGTCTGACCCTGTGGCTGGTGCGCCGCCGCCAGCGCCGCCCGGCCCGGGGCCTGCGCGGCCTGCATGCCAGCACCGGCGTCTGGCTGCTGGGTGGCCTGCTGTTCCTCTCCGCTACCGGCCTCACCTGGTCGCGCTTCGCCGGCGACAACATTGGCGTGCTGCGCGCCCACTACGGCTGGTCCACACCCGGCGTGAAGACCGCCCTGGGCACCGCGCCGTCACCCGCCATGGCCCATGACGAGCACGCCGATCACCATGGCGCCATGCACATGGCCATGGGGCCGGCTCTGGATCCGGCCACCTTCGACCGGGTGCTGGCCAGCGCCCGCGCCGCCGGCATCGACGCCGGCAAGCTGGAAATCCGCCCGGCCCGCAGCGCCGACAAGGCCTGGACGGTCAGCGAGATTGATCGCCGCTGGCCGACCCGGGTGGACGCCGTCGCCGTCGACCCGACCAGCTTCAAGGTGATCGATCAGGTGCGCTTCGCCCAGTACTCGCTGCCGGCCAAGCTCACCCGCTGGGGCATCGATGCCCACATGGGCGTGCTGTTCGGCCTGGCCAACCAGCTGGTGCTGGCGGCCATCGCCCTGGGCCTGCTGGTGATGACCATCTGGGGCTATCTGCTCTGGTGGCGCCGCCGGCCCACTCGCGATCCGGCGCAACCCGGCCTGATCGCCCTCTGGCGGCAGCTGTCGCCCCTGCCGCGCCTGCTGGTGCCCGCGGCGGCCCTGCTGCTCGGTCTGTGCCTGCCGGTGCTGGGCGGCGGCCTGCTGCTGTTCCTGCTGCTGGACATCCTGCTCGGCCTGCGCGGCCCGGCGCTGCGCACGGAGGCCGGCTCGGCCTGAGGTGGGCTGGGTGGTTGTTGGGCTTCGCTGCGCTCAGCCCAACCTACGGAGCCTTCCTCACCCAGCCACAGCGTTTTCCGCCTGTGCCTATGCGGAACGCGTGGAATGCAGCCTCCTGCCCGCGCCAGACCACCCCCTCTCCCCCCGGGGAGAGGGGGTGGTCTG
>NZ_WHOV01000050.1:0-57733 GCF_009765395.1 Pseudomonas sp. BAV 4579
ATCACCAACCCGGACAAGTTCAAGCTCGGCGTCGATTCGGTCAAAGGCCTGCGCGCCGCGTTCGCCCAGGACGAGGATTACCGCGACCTGATGTTCGGGGGTGCCAGCTTCGCCGGCGGCTATGCCAATGCCGCGGATCCGGGCGCCGCGGCCGAGTCTATCCGCCGGGCGCTCAAGGCCAAGGGCCTGACCAAGGCGCAGCAGGACAGCTATCTGGCCAGCCTGGCCAGCACCAGCGGCAAGCTGGGCGACGCCCTGGCCAAGGGCTGGGAGAAATACCGTGAGATCGGCGAGCGGATCGAGAATGCCAACCGCCTGGCCACCTACAAGCTCGCGCTGCAGGCGGGCAAGTCGCGCCGGCAAGCCGCGTTCGAGGCCAAGGATCTGATGGACTTCTCGATGCGCGGCAACTTCGTTGCCTTGCAGTGGCTGACCGACGTGGTGCCCTTCCTGAACGCGCGCCTGCAAGGCCTCGGCAAGCTCGGCCGCAGCTATCGCGACGACAAGGGCCAGTTCCTGAGTCAGGTGGTGATGAAAGCCGGGATGCTGGCAGCCTTCTCGCTGATCCTGGCCGCGCTCAACGGCGACGACGATCGCTTCAAGGCACTGCCCGAGTGGGACAAGGACGCCAATTGGCACATCTGGTTCAGCGCCGACCAGGTCGAACCCATCCGGATCCCGAAACCCTTCGAGCTGGGCCTGCTGTTCGGCACGCTGCCCGAGCGGCTGCTCAACGTCGCCGCCGGCAACCAGGACGGCGCCCAGCTGCAGGGCGCGATCGCCCGGGGCGTGGTGTCCACCCTGGAGCTCAACCCCATCCCGCAGTTCTACATGCCGATCCGGGACATCCAGGCGAACAAATCGCTGTACTTCGGCACGCCGATCGAGTCGCTGGCCGACGAGGGCAAGCTTGCCGAGGCGCGTTACGACTCGCGCACCAGCGAGGTGGCCAAGGCCGTGGGCCAGCTGACCGGCCCGACCTTGGGCCTGTCGCCCAAACAGCTGGACTACCTGGTCAAGGGCTACACCGGCACCCTGGGCGCCTACGTCCTGGGCGCCAGTGACCTGGTCGCTCGTCAGTTCCAGGACGGCGAGCGCCCTGCCCTCACCGCGCGCCAGGTGCCCCTGGTGTCCGTCCTCTACAAAGGCGACAGCCCGAGTAGCACGCAATACCAGACGGACCTGTACGACATGGTCCACGAAGCGGACGAGATCTATCGCACCGCTCGAGCCTGGCGCCAAGAGGGCCGCGTTGAGGACGCCCAGCAGCTGATCGCCGACAACCGGGACAAGCTCCGCCACCGTGGTGCCTTGGGCCTGGCACGCCAGCAGCTGGGCACCATCCGCGCACAGAAGGAGCAGGTGACGCGCAGCACCAGCCTGTCCGGCGAGCAGAAGCGGGCCCGGCTGGATGAGCTGCAGCGCCGCGAAAACCGGATCGCCGAGCGGGTCGCCACCCGCGCCCGGGCCGACTTCAACTAGGCCCATTGACGGCCGGGGGGAGCCTCATACCCTCGGCCGCCACACCCACCCCCCGGGGCCCGTTATGACCTGCAGCATTCCCCTCGCCATCGCCAAGGGCGAGACCTTCGAGTATGCGTTCCGGATCGCCACCCCGACGCCGGTGCTCAAGCCCATCACCAGTATCGGCCGCACCGCGCCGGCGACCCTGACCGTACCTGGCCATGGCCTGACCGACGCCTGGCCGTTCCGGATCGAGGGCATCACCGCGCCGGCGGATCTCAACAGCCCCGCCAGCGACCCCACCCAGGCCTACCTGGCGCGCGTGGCGGACCCGGACACCCTCACCCTGGCCGACGTCAACGGCCTGGGCTTCAAGGCCTTCGCCGGCACCGCGGCGGTCATCCGCTACCTGGGCGCCGAGGATCTCACCGGCCTGGCTGCGCGGCTGATCGTGCGCAAGAGCGCCGGCGGCGCAGTGGCGGACACCTTCCTGAGCGGCGACGGCCAGCTGTCCGTGGACAAGGCCACCGCCACCGTGGCCATCAACCTATCGGCGGTAGCCACCGCGGCGCTGACCTGGACCCAGGGCGTCTATGACCTGCAGCTGTTCGACCCGTTGAACCTGGCCACCGTCATCGGCATCGCCTCTGGCCGTATCACGGCAGGTACCTGACGCATGGCTGGCCAGATCCAGGTACTGCGCGAACGCCCCCAGGTGGTCAGCCTGCGCCCGGGCGCACGTCAGCACCTGGTCGTTCGCCCTGAGCGCCAGGCGCTGGCCATCGTCGCGCCTGATCCTGGTAGCGCGGTGGTCGTGCCGACGGTGGCCCCCCTGCCGATCGCCTACGACCTGCAGCAGCTGCCCCCGGTACCGAGCGCCCAACCCCTCGAGCTGGCGCCCGGTGGCAACCAGGTGGCCAGTCCTCGACACGGCGCCTTCGTCCTGACCCATGGCCAAAGGGGCGCACAGGGCCGCCAGGGCGCGATCGGCCCATCAGGCGGGTCAGCGGTCACGCGCACGGCTGGCGTCGCTCTGAGCGCCCTGTATGCGGTTTACGAGCGGGGCGGCCAGGTCTTCCCACTCGATCCGACCAACCCCGGCCAGGCCCTCCTGCTGCTCGGCATCACCACCACCGCGGCGGCCGCCGGCGGATCCGTCGATGTCCAGCGCCTGGGCACGATCGATGACGACGGCTGGACCTGGTCCGAGGGCCTGGTCTTCGTCGGCCCTGGCGGCCGCCTCACACAAGAAGCCCCCGCGACCGGGTGGGAAATCGTCCTTGGCTCGGCGCCGGCTCCGACGCGTCTCAACCTCGACATCGATGAGCCGCTCTGGCTCTAACAGGAGACCCTATGGTCGACAAGCTGCTTCAACGCAAGAACGGCAGGAACCAGCAGTACACCCCCGTCCAGCAGTCCGCCGGTGCCGCCGACGCGGGCAAGATCCCTGCCCTGGGCAACAACGGCAAATTCGACGAGTCGGTCATGCCCGACGGCATCGGTGCGTCGACCCGTCCCGGTACCGCCAGTGAGGCGCTTGCCGCCGGCGTGTTCGTCAACGAATGGTCGAATGGCGGCGTGCGCTCGCTGCGCCTGGCCGACAACAGCAACAACCGTGCAGCGGATGGGTTCGTGAAGGCCGCAGCTGCCAAGGACGCCACGGCGACCATGTGGCCGCTCGACTCGACCAATGCCCAACTGAGTGGCCTGGAGACCGGCACGACCTATTACCTGGGTACCGCCGGCGGCGTGCTGTCCGCGCCCCTGGATTCGACCGACGCGGGCAACGCCGGCAAGATCGACCAGAAGCTGGGCAAGGCCACCAGCGCCACCGAACTGGCCACTGCCGACTACGACTACGTGGTGCTCTGATGGGTACCCCGCGCAGGCCAATCGTCCGCAAGAACGGCCGATATGAGCAGCTGCCGCCAGGCGATTCACTGCTAGGCCTGCCGCTCTACGTCCCGGCCTTTACCCAGGCCGGGACGTCCCTCCGGATCTCCCTCACAACCCTCTACGCGCTACCGGTCGACGATCGCGCCGGCAAGACGCTGCAGGTGCAGGTGCTGCTCAATGGCTGATGCTATCCCGCTCAAGCTGGTGGACAA
Source organism: Pseudomonas sp. BAV 4579 (assembly GCF_009765395.1). Classification (NCBI taxonomy): domain Bacteria; kingdom Pseudomonadati; phylum Pseudomonadota; class Gammaproteobacteria; order Pseudomonadales; family Pseudomonadaceae; genus Pseudomonas; species Pseudomonas sp. BAV 4579. The sequence continues at coordinate 3,573 of NZ_WHOV01000050.1, forward strand.
CGGGGATGGCACCGGCAAGCTGGTGCAATTCTCTACCGATGACACCGTTCCCTTGGACAACCTGGTCGCTGCGCTCGAGGCCTTGGGGGCCCTGACGCCGGCAGCCGGCAAACTCCCCTATTTCACCAGCGACACCCAGGCGGCCCTGGCCCCCCTTTCCGAAAAGGCGATCGCGCTGCTGGCCAAGGCCACAGCGGCGGAAATGCTCACCCTACTCGGCGCTCAGGCGGCGCTGGGCTTTACGCCAGAGAACGCCGCCAAAAAGGGCGCGGCCAATGGCTATGCAAGCCTCGACGGCAGCGGTCTTGTGCCAGCCGCGCAGCTGCCCAGCTATGTCGGTGACGTCCTCGAGTACTCCGCCCTCTCGGCTTTCCCCTCTACCGGCGAGAGCGGCAAGATTTACGTTGCTCAGGACACCAACAAGACCTATCGCTGGGGTGGCAGCTCCTACATCTACATCACCAGCGGCGCGGTGGACTCCGTCGCTGGAAAGACTGGCGCGGTACAGCTGGTCAAGGCTGACGTGGGCCTGGGCAGCGTGGACAACACCGCCGATAGCGCCAAGGCCGTGCTGAGCGCGACCAAGCTGGACACCGCACGAACGGTCACCTTCAACGGCGCTGTGACCGGCAGCTATAGCTTCGACGGCACCGGCAATATCGCGGTGACGATGAGCTTGGCGCAGAGCTATCTGCCACTGGCTGGCGGCACACTGACCGGCGCGCTGAACCTCGCCCCGGTCGGCTCCATCGCGGCGGCTGCCACGACGGCCATCGGCGCCGCCGGCGCCAACACGCTGACCGTCACCGGTACTACGACGATCACGGCGTTTGATGCCGCTGTGTCGGGCGCTGAGCGATGCCTGGTTTTCAGCGACACACCGCTGCTGACCCACAATGCGACCAGCCTCATCCTGCCCTTCGGCGGCAACATCCAGACCCAGGCCGGGGACGTGGCCTCGTTCGTGTCGCTGGGCTCAAGTAATTGGCGTTGCACCAGCTTCCAGCGGGCTAGTGCGTCGCAGTACCGCGCAGACATCGCCGCGGCCGCGGTGGGGGCCAATGGCGACATCACCAAGCTGAGCGCCCTGCTGTACGCGATCATAGACGCCGAGGGCAACGGCACCGCCTTGGACTTGGTGACCAGCGGCGCCACGACGACCCTGACGATCACCGATACCGGCGGCAATGGTGCAAATATCCAGCTAGTCGGCAACGGCTCCGAACCAAGCAAGTTCATCCGGGCCAGCGGCGGCAGCTTACAAGTTCTGAACAACGACTACAGCAGCGTTCTGCTGAACATTGATGACTCGGGGTTGGTGACGCTGGCGCAGGCCCTGGATTTGGCCAACGGCGGCACCGGGGCTACCTCCGCTCAAGGTGCCCGCAACAACCTGGGGCTTGGCTCGGCGGCGCTGATGGCCACCATCGGTACAGTGGTCAGCGGGGGCGCGAGCGGCGCCATTATCGAACGGGGTTCCAACTCGAATGGGCGCTATGTCCGTCTCGCGGACGGTACCCAAATTTGTTGGGGGGGCACGACCAGCAGGGTGACGGCGAGCACTCAAGCGGGCTCGGCCGGCTATCACACGGGCGTAGGCAACCTCACCTACCCCGCCGCGTTCGTTGAGGATCTTCCAGCCTATCTCCCCTTCCCCGTCTCTCCGCAGTCCTATTACGGGGCGTGCTTCTACGACCAGGCCGGGTCCCTGACCCAGGCACCCAACACCTACGTCTGGTCCCCTTCAAACAGCTTTTCGGCCCAGGCGAGCTACATCGCTATCGGCAGGTGGTACTGATGAGAATTTCGTTCGACCCCATCCGCTATCAGGCCACGCTGGAAGTGCTGAAAGCCGGCGACGTGCTGACCATCAACGGCGAGACCTTCGACTTCTCCGTCATCCCGGAGGGCGCGCTGCTGCCAAGCTCTGCGGTTGCCTGCGAGTTCGTCCGCGGCAACATCACCCGCGTGGATGGTGAGTTGTCGCTGACCCTGCTGCTCCCCTATGACGTCACGTCGCCGAACCACAGATTCGACCCGGCGCCGCTGGACAGTCCGCCCGACGGTCTGCTGGCTCTGCCGGAGCCTGAATACCTGCCAGACGAAGAGGTGACCGATGAGCAACATTGACCTGGCCCAACTGGTCACAGCCGAAACGCGGCAGGTGGAGGCGCGTGCTGCGTTGACGACGCTATTCGTCAATGCCGTGGGCACCTATATGGATCAAGCGGCAAGAACGCGGCGCTATGACAGCATCCTGAGCCTATGCACCTACGTGAGCAGCACGGATGCCACGTTTGCTGCCGAGGGTCAGGCCGGGGTCGACTTCCGTGACGCCTGCTGGCGCTACTGCTACGACACGCTGGCAGAGGTCCAGGCTGGTACGCGGCCAGCGCCCGAGCTGGATGCCTTCCTGGGCGAGCTGCCGCGGCTAACCTGGCCGGAGACGTCCACCTCGGAACCCACCAAGGACGCGGCCTCGGCTGACCAGGTGGACGAATCCGCGTCGACAGCGAGTTAAGTAGTCCAGGCAAGAAAAAGCCCGGCACATGGCCGGGCTATTTCGTTGCGGTCGCGTCAGGCCTTGAAGGTGCCCTTCCCTTTGCCTTTCCCGTTCAGCGGCCAGCAAAGCGCCCACAGCAGGAACCCGGCGATCATCGCCACCAGCAGCAGGTCACGCACCATGGCCAGCAGGTGGCCGAACATGGCCATCAGCAGGGTGGCGGCGATGGCAAGGACCATGCCGAGGCCTGCATCAGGTCGCGGTTCTCGATTTTCTTAACTTCGACCTTGGCGGCCGCGGCGTTCTTACCGAACAGGGAAAGCAGAGACATTGGCGTGTCCTCTCTCAGGTTGGGGGGTGATGTGTGAAAGAGATCGCATTTTGATTGCAAGTTGCTCTCATAACAAGAGCAACCTGCCGGCCAAATGATGCTAGGTCGATTAGGCCTTATGGGCGGTACTGGTGGTAGCGGTCACAGCGGCCGCCGCTTCCGCGGCCTGGGCGGTCAGCTTGTTGATCGCCTCTACCGCGGATTCGCCTTCGTCCAAGCCAAGCAGGTCGCGGACGGTGTCGCGCAGACTGGCCAGGGCTTTGATCAGCTGGATGCCTTCGGTGATGCCGGTGGTAACGGATGCGATATTCATGGTGTCCTCATTTTGATGGTTTATTGGTCTCCATTTGAGTGCATATTGATTGCACTTTGCTGGCGACCTAATAGCTATAGTTGCACTGAGCCCTGTGCTTCAAGGGCTCTTTTCTGCGGGGTGTTGGTCGGGTGGTCGATGCCCGACATGCGCCGGTACAGGCAAACGGCCTTGTAGATCGTTTCCCGATCGGCAGAAGGGGTAGCGGCGAATCCCATGTCCGGCTCGAGCACACCCATGGCCAGGTCCAGGATCTGGTCACAACGCTCGCGCGAGATCCGTAATGGCCCGCTGCTGGTCGTCACCTGCAGGTACTCGCACAGCAGGTCGTGCACGATCACCGCGGGCGCATACCAATCCCAGCGATCAACGAACGACCAGAACGCACGGGGGACGCTGGCGCCGTCGGTGAGGTAGCCGGCGGGGACCTGCACCCATTGGGTACGGTAGGCGTTCAGGAAGAGGGTGAAAGGCTCGAGCACCCGCCAGTAGGGCGCGCCCAGGGCGCGGGTGGCGGCATAGTCGAAGGTGATGACGGCGCGGCCTTCGTAGAAGGCGCCAGGGACAGGCGAGGGGGTCGGCGGTTGCACGCGGCAGGCTCCGGATGAGGTCGGCCGCTGAGGCTCGGAACACTGCCACCCGTCGCGCAAGCCCTGTGATTGATTTTATGAATTGAACTTTTTAAGAACTTCTTAACCTTCCACTTGCCATAGTGAATACAATTAAAACGCACCCATTTTGGTATCATTCTGCGGGTTATCCGAGGGCAAAATAATGGCAATTACCGCTGTAGCTGGGACCAAGGGAGGTCTCGGTAAAACGACTACGTCCGTGAACCTGGCTGTTCGCCTCGCCCTGAATGGCAAGCGTGTGCTGCTGGTCGACGGCGACTCCCAACACACCGCGCTCGACGCTATGCGTCTGCGCAGCCATCACAACGCCGACGAGCTGGTGGCCCTGGCCCACTTCACAGACGGCGACCAGCTGTACAACCAGGTGCTGCTGCAATCGCGCTACTACGACGAGATCATCATCGATCCGGGCGCACGTGACTCCAGCGCGCTGCGTGGTGCGCTCCAGGTCTGCGATCGCTTGCTGAGCCCGCTGCTGCCGAGCAACTTCGACTCCTGGGCGCTGGAACAGACCGCCGCCCTGGTGGACGAGGCGAACGACTTCCGCGGCCGCGATGGGAAGGACGCGATCAACGCGCTGGTCTTCCTGAATTGCGCAGAGCCCGGTCTAAATCGCGAGGACAACCTGGCCGCTCGCCGGCGCGTGGATGATTTCCCGTGCTTGCAGCTGCTCGAGGCTCAATTCGTGCGCCGCAAGGCCTTCGCTGCCGCTGCATCGGCTGGTCTGTGCGTGGATGAGCTGCATCGCTCCATGCGCGACGCCAAAGCAAGCAACGAGCTGCGCCTGCTGGTCGAAGAGCTGGACGGCCTTGAAATACCCACCAAATTGGCGCCATTAGCAACCAATAAGCGATCAATTTGAGTGCAAACTAATAGCAATTCGAGGGCTATGCCGTGGCATTGACCAAACCGATACGGGACGACAAGACGCCTAAGCCGGGCTCCGCTGCCCAGGGCTTCATCCAGGGCGCTCCCGACCACAAAACCCAGCAGCCGCCGAAGCCGGAGTATGCGCTGCACGGAAAGAAGCGGAAGCTATCGCCGGTGATCGATCCCGACCTGGTCGACGAGATTGACCGTGTGTGCGAAGAGAAAGGCGGCATCAGCCGCAACGCCGGGATCTCGATGGCCATGCGCGAATGGGTCGACCGTCACGACCGCGAGAAGCGCGAGCGCAACGGCCGCTAGAAGTAGAACACCTCGGTACTACCGGCGGCCGCTGCCGGCTGCCGTTTCTCGATAGGGGCCGGCGTGAACAGCGGCTCACCACTTCGGTGGACTGCCGGGACGGGCTTCACCCGCCGCCCGTGCGGCTCATACGCATCCGCTTGGGGCGGTGCCGTATAGCTCAAGGCTACCGCGGCACCGGCCAGCAGGATCCAGGAAACCCTACCGTACACGTCCGGATCTCGGGTTGTAGGACGCATCGAAGCCGCGCATGTATCGCAGACGCGGGCTGTCCCGGATGTAGATAGGCGGGGCCTCTTCCGGCGGCTTACGGATCGGGAACAGCTCGGCCACCGCGGCCAGCTCCCGGCGGGGCCCGAAGTTGCCCCAGCCTTCCATCACGCCGTTTTCGCTCAGTCGACGATAGATCCATCTGGCCTCAATGCTGGCCAGCCGAGAGGTGCGATAGGCCAATTCGCCGGCGAGAGCGGTACCGCCTTCCCACCTGGGCACGCGGACCTCAAAGTCCATGTTGTCGTCGTAGCTACCTTGCAAGGCACGGGTGAGCAGATAGGGGCCGAACTGGTAATCGCCGAGCGAAGTGATTTCGTCCAGGCTCCGGATGATCGTTGGCGCGGTCATCGTGAGACTCCATTAGGGGGGTAGGGAAGTGCGGCCGCGTGCCTGGGGGAGGGCGCGCGACCAGGTGAATCAGCTTGCTTGCGCGATGCGATCCATCACCGGCAGACCCGAAGCCGGTTCGCCGGCAACCAGGTGCGTCGCGGCGAACTCGTCGAAGGGCAGGGCGAGCGCGCGCTTGGCCTGGTTGAAGCGGGCCCGGGCGGCTGCGATCGCCAGTTCGTCCAGGTCAGCCGCCTGCAGGCGGGCCAGGGCTCGGTAGGTCTCGTCGAAGTCGTGGACGGCCTCGAGCATGTAGCAGCCATAGGCCTGCAGCATCCGAGCCTTTTCGTCGGTGACCGGCGGCAGGGCCTGGGGGATCTCGTGGCCTAGGCAAAGGCCCTGGGCGTCGTGGTGGTTGCAAGCCGGCAACATGCGATAGCCCTGGGCCTTGAGCGCCGAAGCCATGGCGAGGACTACCTCACCCGGTACCGGGGCGCCGGTCACGGTGTTGGTCAGGCGGCCGTCGAGGGCGCGGGGGTTATTGGCGTGCGAGAGAACACCGTGCTCGATGTCGACACACAGATGGAAGTGGCGGGAGGTACTGCTCAGCATAGGGGGGTTGCCTTGTGGTGATGGCGTTGGCGCGCCAGTTGGAAGGGTAGGGGTGTCACTCCTGGGCGCGATCGTGGGCCGCGCCGTAGGTCTTGGCATCATCGCGCCGCCCGACCGAAAGCACCAGGACCACCAGGCGCTGATCGATCACCTGGTAGGCCAGGCGGTAGCCGGCGGAGCGTAGCTTGATCTTGTAGCAGTCGGGCAGGCCGCTCAGCTTGGCGGCCGGTACCCGCGGATCCGCGAGGCGCTGCTCGAGCTTGTCCAGCAGCTGGCCGCGCACGTCGGCGCCGAGCTTCTGGAAGGCGCGCAGCGCCTTGGGGTGCCACTCGAGCGAATAGGTCACTGGATGCCCTTACCGGCGACGCCGCGGCGCAGCTCGGCAATGGACATCGCCACTGGGGCCTCACCATCGGCCAGCGCCGCGCGGGTTTCCTCGATCAGCTCCAGGTCGTCCAGGCGCTCGAGCATCGCCTCGTAGCGATCGGCTGGAACGCAGTAGAACGCCGGCACGTTGCGATTGAGGATGGCCACCGCCTGGCCATCGGCCGAAGCGACGGTGCCTACAGGGTTTTTCTTCAACTCGGTCACGGATGCGACGTAGTGGGCGTGGATTTCTTGGGGCATGGCGTTCGCCTTGAGGGTGAAACAGAGTGCTGATAATAGCACTCTGAACAGGTCTTTAGCTAGGTCTTTAAGTAGACCTGTATCGGATCGCCATCGCGCGAACGGCTGCGCCAGAGCGTTTCCTGATCGCGCACGACATCCACGCTGCTGGCCTGGCCACCCTGGAAATGCGCCAGTGCTCGAGCGTTGGCATAGCCGAGCAGGGCAGGGGAGTCAGCCAGGGGCAGCTGCAGCACGTCGAAGCCCATGCAGCCAGCCGCCAGTTCGCCGGCGGGATGGGATTTACGCCAGGCGTCGAGCCGTTCATAGGCATCATCGCGCTCGGCATCAGTGGCGTCATCGCGCCACCAGCCCGGATGCGTTTCCTGGTAGGCCTGCAGCTCGGCGCACCAGGTCTTGGCCTGCTGCTCGTCCAGGTACACGGCCAGCAGCTCGGGCGGCTCATAGTCGGTGGTGGCCACCACCACAAAGGCGCTGGCCAGCACGGGGGAGAGCGGTGTGCTCATGTCGCCTCCGGGGGCGCGGCTTGCAGGTGCGGCACCCGGTGCAGCTCGAAGCGATTGAACAAGCCCGCCACGGGCGCGCAGGGGTGGCGCGCGACCCACTCGCGCAGGGCTTCCAGGTTGTTCGGATCAGGCTGGCGAGCCTGGTAGTCGGTCAGGATGTGCAGAAACTGCTTGGCCAGGGCCTCGTCCTCGAACGACGCTAGGGCGCGGGAGTCGATCGGCGCCGGCTGGTCATCGAAGCCCAATACGACGTGGGTCCAGATTTCTCGCGTGAGATCGTCAGTTGCGCCGCTCATGCCGGCGTGCCCAGGGTAGCGGGGTCGAGCCAGGGCAAGGCCATCAGCCTGAACTCCGTGCAGGCCGATGCCCGGCGACTGATTGGGTGCGCCGCCTCCCACAATGCCCACTCGTTCGAGGCACCGGGAGTGGCCGAGGGGGCGAAGGTCGGCATGGTCGCCGCGTAGGCATTGGCGTGCTCGACAAGGCCGCGTGCCAGGACAGGGTCGTCCACCAGCAGGCCGTCGATGGGTTGGCCGTCGAGAAAGCCCAGCACGACCCAGGCGGGCGATCGGGTGTCGGCGTTGCGTGCGGTGGTGTCTTGTGTCATCGTTTCCATCCCCTCTGTTGTACCTCTTGCTTCACCCATCCGCGTGCCCCCCCGAAAAACTGACCCGAAAGCCTTGCGGGACAGGTACGAATGGGTTCCTTTAACATAATCGGTATTATGCGAAGTCGAGCCACGGCCGGGCAGGGCGCCCCGGACGCAGATTTCACGTCAAGGCGCGTGCTCCGGATCAGTAATTGCCGGATGCTTGGTCCTTCAATGCCTTGGATATGTCGGGCATTTCCTGCTTTTGGGGTGCTTTGGTCCGACCAAGGACATAGACGCTGCCATGGACAGTAGCGCCGACATTGATAATGGCCGGAAAAACCGATAGCAGTGTCCAGCCTTCGTTTAGAGCCTGCTGAGCTGCTTCAACGCCCTGAACTTCTTTCAGTTCCCGCACATCGTGAATCTGCATGGTGTCACCTCGGTTCGATGCCGGCGGCGCCGGCGGGGGTGCCCCTGGGGGCGGGTTCAGTGGGTCAGCCGCTTGGAGCTTGTACCGGAGAAGCTATCGCGACCGACCAGAAGGCGGCTGACCAGTAGGCCGCTCTTCAATTGGCAGCCATTGCGACACCGCATAGTCGATCGCTGGCATGAAGTCTTCGAACTCTTCCCTAGTAATAAACTCGGTATCAAGCAGCACCTCTAGATACCCCTTGAGCTGCAGGCCTATCTGGTCGGCGGCGTCTGGCGTCTCTGCGCTCCCAATATCCTGGTTAGTCACCATCAGCACTTTGCGCAATACGGGATGATTGAATCGGGGATTTGGGTTCATTCCAGCCGGTGGCAATTCTCTAAGCGTCATAAATCACACCTTGGTAATCGAGTGGTTTTGCTTGGTTTGCTCTTCCATCTCGCGCTGGGCGTTATAGCGCTGGATGGTGCTGATCATGTGTTCCAGCGCCGCCAAGGCGTGATCAGGACAAGGAAGCGCGGTCTTGGCTTCGGGATCTGCGAGCCAGGCGCGAACGGTCCGTATTGAGCATGGGCTCTTGGTCCGAAACTCGATCATTTCGGCAGCGCGGCCCTGCTTGATCGAATGGGCGTCCAGCAGCTGGCGGAAACGGACGCGGTTCGTGTCCTGGCGCAGCTTTTCCTGTCGTGCGGTGGTCATAAGTCTCCAAGTAGGCAGTTCTGCCTAGTAGGCATATTAGGCAGAACTGCCTAGTTTGCCAATCACGCATCGAGCAGCAGGCGTAGGGTCGTCATAGCCTCGCGGTGGCCATCCGTCCAATCGATCGCCTGGACGCTGTCCTTTGGGTACGGGCACGACTCGCCCAGGCCGCCCATCGCAACCAGGTACCCGTCCTGCCAAGCCGCCGATCGGTGTCGCCCGGCCTCGGTCGCGATCCTGCCCATGCCCGTCCTTATATATAGAGGGAACTTTCTACTATTATACTGTACATAAAGACAGTAATAGCACAGGAAAGCGCTATGTATATCGACCACACCAGCCCGGATCTACCCGACGGCAAGAACGACATGCTCGGCTACGGCCCGCCTGGTGAGGTCGAGCTGCTGCGTATCGCGCTACTGAACAGGTCGGCTCGGATGGCGAAGATGCAGCGCGAGCTGGAAGATGCCCAGCTGCACAGCAACGGCCTGTTGACCATGGTCCACCAGCTGATCGCAGAGAACAGAAAGCTACGCGAGAAGCTCGGCATGGCATCCCTGAATCCCGGCCACCTGCCGCCCAGGTATCCCGATAGCCACCTCGCCAAGTCGCTGCGCAGTTCGCCCAGGAACAGCCACCACTAGAACCAGGTCTCGACGATCTCCCTGGCATCCCCTGGCGCCCGATCCGTGCGCCTCAGACCGGACGGTACAAGGCGCCGCGCGGTCGTAAGGTCCGACTCCACGTAGGCCTCGCCGGCCGGTATCGCTATGCCGTCGTCCAGGTCGAAGACCCGCACCACGTAGAGGCCTGGAAACTGTTGGGTGTCGTAATACACTGACCACGCCTGCTTTGGCTGTGTCGTTCGCATGGCTGTCCTTTGCTCTCATTACGCCATCTATTTGCAATCACTAGGCATTCAAATGGGAATCAAATAGCACGCAAAACGGATGCACGGACCCAATAGGCCGATCAACGGCCTATCAGGTGCGTTGTGCTATGGGTCAGTCGCTCGAGGGGGTCCCGCTGTCGCTGCTCGAGTAGCTCGAGCTGTCGCTACCGCCCGATGTGGTGTCGATGGCCGGGCTCCAGTCGCAGCCGCTGCTCCTGTCCCAGGCAATGACTTGGTTGCGCTCTTCCCCACAAGAGGGGGAACGGACAGGGATAGGATCCACGTCTGTACAGGGGTGGTATTGAGCGAGCAAGGCATAGGCGGCTGCGTCAGAGCCTGTTGGTGAGCCGATCGGGTCCAGACCCACACGCTGGGGTGTCATCGCTTAAACGCCGCACCTGGGCGCCCTGGCGGCGCTGTAGCGGCATTTCCAGGCCTCCGCGCGGGATAACGCCCTGGCGTGGCCTGGCGGCCTCCCTGGGGGCCTTGGCGGCACTCTTGGAGCTGTAGACCAGGTGGCATTGCGGATCCAGCGAGGGCTCGAGGCGCTCGGCGGTTGCCTGGCGCTTGCGGAAACGGGCAATCAGTCGTTCGAACATGGGGGCATCCTCAGAACGGCAAATCGTCATCGAAGTCGCCGTAATCCTGGCCACCAGGTTGCGGCTGCTGCCCGGGCTGACGAGTGCCCTGGCCCTGCTGGGGTGCGCGCTGCTGGCGCGGCTGCCCCTGGCCCTGGTCATCGCCCTGGCCGCGGCCGCCGCCGAGTAGCTGCAGGCTGCCGCCGATGTCGACCACGATCTCGGTGGTATACCGGTCCTGGCCATCCTGTCCCTGCCATTTCCGGGTGCGCAGCTTGCCCTCGACGTAGATCTGCGAGCCCTTGCGCACGTATTCGCCGGCGATCTCGGCCAGGCGCCCGTAGAAGACGACCCGGTGCCACTCGGTCCGCTCCTGCTGCTGGCCGGTCTGCTTGTCCTTCCAGGACTCGCTGGTGGCCAACGTCACGTTGGTGACCTGCCCGCCGTTCAGGTGCCGGGTTTCTGGATCACTGCCGGCATTGCCGACCAGGATTACTTTGTTGACGCCTCGTGCCATTGGGATGGCTCCTACTGCTGGGGGGTGGGGTTGGTGAGGGATCGCAAGCGATCCATCGCGTCGTGGTCGTTCGCGATACGGTCACGAACGGGCCCGGCGTTGGCGCGCCAGGCCTCGCGGAACGGGTCGAGTCCTTGCTCGGCCGCCTGCGTCAGGGTGGCCAGCAGCTGGTCGCTGTCGGCCTGAATTTGGTCTTCCACGGATACGCCTGTCTCCAGCCAGTTGGCCAGCGCCTGGCCATCGGCCTCACTGAGCTGGCGCGGATCCGCGAACAACCTGGTGCGGTCCTTCGTGGCGATCGCCCAGCCGCCGGCGCCGTCGCGCGACTCCAGGTCCAGCACCACGGTGAACTCATACTCGAGGCCTTCCCGCTGGATGGGAGCCATGCCGATCTTGCGAGGCACCTTCTTGCCGTTGTGATCGTCCTCGAGGACAAAGTCGGTCTTCTGCCGCATCGTCGCGATGATGTGCAGCGGACTCTGCAACATGGCGTTGATGAGTTTGTTGTGCCGCGGGGTGACATTCGCCCAGGCGGCGAAACTGTTTCCTCCGCGCTGGCGCTTCGCTTCGGCGGCATGAATCTCCAGGATCCCGCCGGTACCGATCCACTCATGGCTTAGCGAGTCGATGATCAGGATGTCGTAGTCGCGCTCAGCGAAGGCGATCACTTCCTGGTACCGCTCTGGCGTGTAGGGGGGATTGAGCAGGCAAACGTCGAAATCGGTGATGTCGCAGTACAGCTCGGAACTGCCGTGCTCGGTATCCAGCACGGCGATCCGCCCCTGCGGCCCGACGATACCGCGCGCCAGGCGCAGGGCGCTCTCTGTCTTGCCACCACCGGCGGCCGCCTGCAAGGCGAGGCGAAGGCGGGCCTGTTTGCGCTGGGCTTTCTTGAACATGAACAACCTCGAGGTCGTGGGGGGTCGACCCGGCCGGCATTGTCATCCGCCGGCCGGGCATGGCGCTACAGCTGGGCGTGCCAGCGGCCGTCAGGCTCCCGGCAAGGGGTTCGCCGTGCGCGCATCAGATCCGCGACAGTGCGAATACCGAGCGCCTCGAGGCAGCTCACCAGGTCGGTTATCGACGGCTGGGGCAGTACCGAAACCTTGCGGTCCGGGTTCAGGCGAGGCCGTTGGCGCGGCTCATCCTGGTCTTGGGGGGTGGTCATGTGTCTGTCTCCTTGACGCCGGCCGAGATTGGCCAGCCCTGCAAACTCTACCCTCTAGGTTTACTATGTCAATAACTTAGTTTTCATATGATAAAACCAGGTTGACACCGTATCACCTCGAAGTATTATCGGTGGCCCACCCAACTGGAGAGCAGTATGTCCACTGAGTCCGACAAATCGCCCGACCCGAACGAGGGCAGGATCCGCACCGCGGATTACCTGGCGCTGTTCGCGGATACCCGAGCCCCGAAGAAAGAGGCTGCGGCCTACATCCGGATCTCCACCGTTGCCTTGGGCAAATGGGGCGAATTTGTCCCGCCAGGTTCGCAGCGCCTTGTAGAGCTGGCCATGGAGGCCCGTCATCGGGAGCAACTCGCCGAGACGCGAAAACGACTAGCGGAACTCGAGTCTAAGACTGTATGAATATACAGCAAATGGACTACCACTTGTCGTTCTGTGACTGGTTTGGCACCGGCCTTGCTCCCGGGGCGACTTCGCGCCGGATTTTTGGCTCGGCTGTCCGAGCAGGTGCGATCGAGGGGAACAACATGCAACACCGTATCGCTCAGGGGTCGACACCATGAGCAACCTACTTTGGACCAAGCGGCCGATCGCCGTGAACGTGGAGCTCGCGACCCGAATCGGCTTGAACGAGGCGATCGTGCTGCAGCAGCTGCATTTCTGGATCAGCGGAGCTACCTACGGCGTCGAGCACGACGGCAAGCGCTGGATCTACAACAGCATCGAGAGCTGGGGCGAGCAGTTCCCATTCTGGTCCACGGACACCATCCGGCGGACCCTGAAAAAGCTCGAGGAAATGGGCGTCGTTCAGAGTGAGAAGCTCAAGAAGCGGGAACACAATCACACCAAGTACTACACGATCGTCGCGGATCACACGCTATTGGCGTTGCCCGAAATCGATGCTGGCAAATTGCACAATTCAGAAAGTGGCAGGTTGCCCGAATCAGATTTAGGCAATTTGCCAAAACCCGTTAATGCAAGTTGCACAAATGTCTCAGAGAAAACAACAAAGAGAACTACAGAGAAAACACTCAACCAAGAACACGCGCGTCAGGACGCGCCTGAATCGGGCGGAAGTGACAATTTTGGTCTGCGTGAAGCGTTGAAGGATTTACCCGAAGGACTCCAGGAGCGCACTTTCAGGGACTGGCACAAGGTCAGAACCCGTAAGGGCGCAATCCTGACCCAAACGTCTTGGGAAAGGCTCAAAGCCAGCTTCGCCTTGATTACTCAAGCAGGTTTCAACCTAAACGACGCGGTAGCGCTCGCTGTGACGTCCGGCTGGACCTCGGTTGAAGTGCGGTATCTGGATGGGAAATTGGCTCGTTCCGGCGCGGTCGAGACGCCTTACGATGACATCGTCGAGGCCTACCACACGGTTTGTACGAACCTGCCCCAGGTTGACGTTCTGGACGATAAATTGCGCGCACGCATAGCCGAGCGCTGGACTGAGGATCCGCGCAAGCAGCGTATTGCGTTCTGGAATCGATATTTCGAGTACTGCGCGGAGATTACGCGCAAGGGTTATCGCGTGGAGTGGCTCAACCGGAGCCGCAAGCCAAATCTGGAGATGCTGCTAACGCGGCACATCTTCGACGACGTGATGGACCAGTACCGGGCCGAATACGGCACCGGTACTGGCCAAGAACATCGGTCTGCAATGCAGGCCAACGCTTAACACACCCACCCCCCGGTGGGCTTCTAGCCTCGCAGGTACCGGCGCCAACCAGTACCTGCGATTAAATGGGACACTTTTCGAGACGAAAAGTTCCCCAAAGGGAATGCTATGCAAGACCGCAACGAATTTGAAGACCAAGAGCCGCCCGCCTATCCAGAAGAATACGCGGGTCGTCTGACACCATATCGCCACCATGAGGTTCGTGGCCCCGCCCACTCAACCGAGGCAGAACAGGCAGTGCTGGGTGGTCTGATGCTGACCGGCGCCCAAGGTGCCGAGGCCTGGGCACGGGTCGAAGACCTGGTGTCGGCCGCTGATTTCTACCTGCCGGCGCACCAAGAGATTTTCCGTGTCATCGCCGGGCTGGTGGCCGAGCAGCGCCCCATCGATGCTGTCACCGTCAGCGAGCGCCTCGAGCTGCTGGGCAAGGACCGCTTCACCGGAGGCCTGACCTACGTCGCCCAGCTGGCGCACAACACTCCCAGCATCGCCAACGTGCGCGCCTATGCCGAGATCGTTCGTGAGCGCAGCATGTTGCGGCAGGTGCTCGAGGTCAGCCGCGAAACCGCCAACCAGGCGCTAGCTCCGCAAGGCGCCACGGCCGACCAGATCCTGGACCAGGCAGAGCAACGTGTCCTGGCCATCCGGAATACCACTGCCGGCGCCAACGCTGGCCGCACCCTGGCCGAGATCTTGCCGGGGGTCATTGATACCATCGATCACAAGTTCAACAACCCGGACGAAGCCACAGGCCTGCGCACCGGCTATGCGGACCTGGACAAGCACCTGGGCGGCGGGATGCAGGACACCGACCTCATCGTGCTGGCCGGGCGCCCGTCCATGGGGAAAACCACGTTCGCCATGAACCTGGTCGAGAACGCCGTGCAAATCACCAGCAAGGCGGTGGTCGTGTTCAGCCTGGAAATGCCGGCGGCGTCGATCGCCAACCGAATGTTGGCCAGCCTCGGCCGCCTGGACCAGACCCGGGTTCGGACTGGCCGCCTCGAGGACGACGACTGGCCACGGCTGACGGCTGCAGCCAACACCATGAACGGCTTCCAGCACCGGCTGATCATCAATGACACTGCCGGCGTCGGCCCGGCCTACATGCGCAGCGTTTGCCGGCGAGTGGCGCGCGATCACGACGGTATCGCGCTGATCATGGTGGACTACCTGCAGCTCATGCAGATGCCCGACGCGAGTGAGGGCCGCACCAGCGAAGTATCGGCAATCAGCCGCGGCCTCAAGGCGCTGGCCAAGGAGTTCAATTGCCCGGTGGTGGCGCTATCCCAGCTGAATCGTGGCCTGGAAAGCCGCCCGAATAAGCGCCCGATCAACTCCGACCTGCGTGAGTCTGGCGCGATCGAGCAGGACGCTGACGTGATCATGTTCGTCTACCGCGATGAGGTGTATCACCCGGACACCGAGTACAAGGGCATCGCCGAAATCATCATCGGCAAGCAGCGCAACGGTCCCCTGGCCACCACCCGGCTGGCATTCCAGGGCGCTATCTCTCGCTTCGATAACCTGGCGCCAGGATCCTTCACCGACTACGACAACGAGCGGCCCACGCCCAAGCAATCGGGCGGCCGGGGCGGAAGTCGGCCCCGTAGCCTCTACGACGAGTTCGACGAATGAGCAGCAAGCGCGGCGGCGCCACGTCCGCAGAACGTCGCTTCCTGGACCGGGTGGTCTCGCTCGGCTGTATCGCCTGCCACGTCCTGGGCTTCCAGGACACCCCGGCGGAGATCCACCACATTCGGACCGGCGCCGGCGGTGGCCAGCGCTCGAGCAACCTCCGCGTCCTGCCGCTCTGCCCGGTTCACCATCGGCAAGGCGGCTATGGCGTGGCGTATCACGCGGGGCGAGTGGCCTGGGAGGCGGTGTTCGGTACCGAGCTGATGCTGTTGGCCAAGGTCTATCTGGCGCTCGGCATCGATGCGCCTGGCCCGACGGATGGGCCCGACCTAGAGCAGCCGTTCGTGTTCGAAGCGTAGTTACCTACCGATTGTCGGGAAAAACGATAAGCCTGGCAGCAAATGGCTATACCACTGGTCAGGTATACAGCAATATAAAAAAGTGACTGAGCCCGCACTTTGATAGTGTATGGCTCTCACTTTGGCGGTAAAGTGCGTGCGCTTTGCAATCAAAATGACCCCAGAGCCAACTGGATTGAATCAAACATGACCACCCCCCAAAGCAGCGCCAAGCCCAGCAACCCGAAAGACCTAATCGGAGCTGGGAAACTTCCGATGCACCTATGGCCGGTGACCGCCACCGCCATGGGCTGCATTGGCCTTCTCAACGGTCACGAAAAGTACGGCAACCTCAACTGGCGAGCCGCCGGCGTCCGCGCTTCCGTCTACATCGATGCCCTGCAGCGCCACGTCGCCGCCTGGTTCGAGGGCGAGGAATGCGACCCTGATGATGGCGTACCTCACCTAGCCGCGGCCCTGAGCTGTCTGGCCATCCTGGTCGACGCCCAGGCACACGGCCAGCTGACCGACGATCGCTCTTTCTCCCCTGCCCCCGGCTTCCGCAACCTGCTCGAGCAACTCACCCCCCACGTTGCCCGTCTGCAGCTGCAGCACGCCGACCGCAAGCCTAAGCACTGGCTTCGCGCGGACAACGATGTCCAGCGCTGCGCCGATGATGTCGACCACCTGTTCCACAAGCACACCCCGGGCGACCCTTGCCCGGCTGACGCCGTGGGCAGGCACGTCGACGTCATCAATCGCAGCGGCGAAGTGATGCAGTTCAAGGACCCGTCTCGCCTGAACTGGGGCGTTCGTTCCGAGCATCTGCGCCCGTTCGAGTTCGTGGGCTGGCGCCTGGCCTATGGCAGCAATGAGATCGAGCATGGACTGGAGCTATGCCGGGCCTGACTGCCTGGTAAGCCCGGAAGGGTATGCCGTCGTCCGCTGGCGCCACCCAGGCGCTGACACCCAATACGTCGCATGGCCACCCCTATCCACATCCCGCCAGGCGGCCGCTGTCCCGCCGCTTGGCACTCGAGGATCGGCCCAAGAAGCCAGGGATCTGTGTGACGACCACCAGAGCAACGGAGGTAATGCGTGACCGAAGTAACCCAGCTGGACCCCTCGCGAAAACGGAGCAAAGGCACTCGTTGGAGAGCCGAGTCCCTGCCCTCACGCATGGCCGCACAACTGCCGGCCGATATGCGACCCCGCCCCGAGAAAGCCAAGCCGACGCGGCCCAAGTCCTGCTATGAGGACGGCCCCGGTATCCCCACCGAGCACGAAGAACAGGTGGTGCTCATCAGCTGGTTCGACGACACCTACCCTGACCTCGCCGGGCGCCTGGCCGCGGTTCCCAACGCCAGCCGCGTGCCGAAGTATGTTGGCCACAAGCTCAACCAGGAAGGCCGGCGCAAAGGCTATCCGGACCTCCAGCTGTTGATGCGATCCGGCACCTTCCCTGGCCTCATCATCGAAATGAAGCGCACCAAGGGCGGCTCGCTCGAGAAAGAGCAGCGCGAGACCCTCGCTTGGATGGCCGAAGAAGGCTACCGCTGCGAGATCTGCAAGGGCGCCGAGGCCGCCAAGGTGGTGATCGCCAAGTACCTGGAGCCCCGCCTGGCAGAGAAAGCCCGCGCCCATGGCTGAACGCTATACCGCCCGCCACGCCTGGCACGACTCCCACAGCGGCAACCGTAGTCATGCGATGGCAAGGGCGGTGCTCGAGGCGGCCAGCCTGACCAGGAGCACCCGGAGCGCGATCGGGCGCACGGTGGCGGCGCATGTGCAGGACGCCGTCGCCAGCCTGCCGCTGACGCTGCGCCTGTTCGGCGACCATCTGTATTCGCCACTCGCCCGCGATCAGGATCGCCTCGAGGCCGAGCGGCTGGTGCTGGAGCAGGCGCTGGCGCGCCACAAGCCCATGCGCAACCCCAAGAAGCAATACGCCCCGCACGTCGCAGCGGCTGCGCTGCACCGCTACCGGCAGATGCACCAGGGCGGCCAGGGCGCCGGCATCGACCCAATGCCGAACCCGGAAGCGCTGCGCGCCTGGATCCTGGCCACGCGCGGCGTCTGCCTCGAGTCGATGCAATGGACGCGAGAGTGGGCGCCCTTCCTGCAGGCCTGCATGGATGTCTGCGCCGACCTGGATGCCGAGGCCCTGGCGCCGGTTGCGTCTAGATTGGGCGCCATGACGGCCTAAAAACAAACAAAGTATTGCTCATGGCAAACTAAGTTTGTATATTCAGGCCTCACCCGGCACCCCGCCGGGCCTTTGGAGTAGCCCCCGATGCTTCAACACCCTGAAACCGGCGCTCACGCCTTCGACACCACCGGCGAAGCCTATGACGCCATCCAATGCGACGAGTCCATACGCAAGGGCGATCGTCTGCTGATCGTAAGTGAGGCCGTCGTAGGCCTGGCCCATACCTGGCCGATCGCGGTCACCGTCGAGCACGGCGAGCTGCATCAACCACAAGATGGCGCTGACATCGTCACGCTGCTGGCGGATGCCGGTTTGACCGTGGACCAGGTGCTCATGGCGATGAACCTGGCTGACGCCAACAGCCTGCCCGTCGCCACCTGGGCCCGTCGCCACGTTCTAGAGCACGCCAACAGCGAATGGGTCAGCACCGACCAACTGGCCAGCGGCGACCTGGTCAGCGTCCACGGCTGGCTGCTGCGCCTCACCACCCGGCGCGTCTACCCGGCTGAGCACTTCCTTGGTGAGGACACGTTCGTCTTCCACGTCGACTGTCTCTACGGTAACCGGCCCGATGACCTCCTACCCGCGGGGCTGCACTACCACGTCCAGGGCAACAGCCGGGCGCGCTGGGTTCGCCTGGTCGCACCCTGCATCGAACCGTCTGGCGTCCGTGGCTATGAGGGCACCCTGGCCGAATACCGCCGGATCCTGGAAGCCAACCCCGGCAAGGCCCTGGTGATCGGTGATGGTTCCGTCGCCCTGCTGCAGGACGGCAACCTGGTTGGTGCGTCCGCCTCTGAGACCGCCGAAGGCCTGCGCGTGGACCTGGACACCAGGTTCGACTTCGATCGCAGCGCCTGGGACACCGACAACGATTGTTGGGATGCTGACGATTCTGCGATGAGCACCGCCGAGCACATCGCTAACCCGTGGCTGATCCAGCTGTAAGACCAGGAGGGCGCCACCATGCAACCACGTCGCTCTGGCATCCAGCTCGATATGTTCGCAGCCTATCCTGCTCAACCCAACTCGCTGGTGCTCATGCGCTACCACCGATTCGCCAACAAGGTGGACGGTCAGCTGGCGTTGGCGGAGCTGCACGTCGCTCAGGACGTGGACGGCAGGGGGATGTGGTCCCACTGCCTGAACTCGCGCAACGGATCCGGAGAGGGCTCGCGGCCCTATGCCCGATTCGATCGGCCTGCTGCAGCTACCCGCCTTGCGGCGCTCGAGAACGCCGTGGTCGACATGGTTCATGCGGCCCGCCGAGCAACCTCGGATGAGCGAGCGCGGATCATCGAGTGGTTGGGCGAGCAACTGAGCCTGGCCCGGGTTAATACCACCCCTTTATCTACCGATCTATTCCCTGACACCCTCCCCCCGAGAATGTGTAAATGACCAACGAACCCATCGAGATCCTCAACCGCGACCTGGACGACCTGATTACCGAGGCCACCCAGCGCGCAACCGCGACGAACCAGGGCCCCAAGAGCCTCACCCAGCGGCTGGACGGCGTCCTGGCGCTTGTTCTGGCCAGGCACCTGCAGGAAAAGCTCCAGGAGCTGGAAAGCATCAAGCGCATGTGCGGCATGATCGCCGAGGGCGAATGGGCCGACCACGGCGCCCAGGGTCCGCTGGCGCAACTCACCGAGGCGACGTTCTCTATGCTGGTGGGCGAGGCCAATGCCGCGAAGCACGACGCAGTGGATGCCGCCCGGTGGCGTTTCACCCGAGCGTTCGCCGTGCGGCCCGACCTGGTGGCGCGCCTCGAGCAATTCTATGGCGAGGTCGACGTGATCCAGGCCAGGCCGCGGGATACCGAGCAGGCCTATGACCAAGCCACTGACGACCTGATGGCCCTGGCTATCCGTGAGCGGGCGTGGTCGTAGGAGATGCCGGTGCGCCGAAATGTTGTCGTTTTGCGCGCCAAGGGCAAACAGGATCGGCCCACGGCATGAACCGAATAGCCTCGCCAATCGGCTCACTGCTCCCGGGCTGGTCGATCGAGCGCACCGAGGGTCGGATCCGCGTCACCCGCCCCGGAGCGCCGGCGAAGCACTACGACCCGATCAACCATGCTACGGCCTATGCGCTGTGCCTGGCGCTGCTGGAAGCGAATAGCCGGACCTGCGATGGTGAGTGCAAATTGATTGCAAAATAGCGTCTAGCTGATTGCTGTATCTCTATACAGTTTTCACTTGCCCTTATGTCCGGCTGGCCGTAGTATCTCGCCATCGTTCGGTACCACGCCCGCAGCGTTCCCCGCCTCCAGCTGGTAGCAAGCGACCCTCGAATGACCATTGAACCCGCCCTCTCGGCGGGTTTTTTTTTGCCTGCAGGAAAGCACCCCATGGACAAAGACCCCAGCAGTTGGGGCGCTCTCGTAGTGCTGGCGCAGTCCCTCAATGCGCAGTTCGGCACCAGCACCGCCCAGGGCGTGCTGGCCGCAATCATCACCGGTGTGCTGCGCTCCCTGTACGACGGCGAGCGCCGCGTACTGCGCGTCACTCTCGAGGGCCTGCTGTGCGGCGCCCTCACCTCTCCCGCTACTGCCGGTACCGCCTGGGCAATCCACTGGCTGGCGCCGACTGCAGAAGTCCCAGCCGAGGCCCTGCCCACGATGGTAGGTGGCGCTATCGGCTTCATCGGCGTGATGCAGCTGCGCCGTATCGCTATGAAAAAACTGAACCTGGAGCCCGCTGATGTCGCTTGAAACCGATGTTGATGTGGTCGCGCGCACGCTGTTCGGCGAAGCACGCGGCGAAACCGTTCAAGGCCAACAGGCCGTTGCCTGGGTGATCCGCAACCGCGTCGACGCCCAGCTGCGCACCGACGGCAAACCGAACTGGTGGGGCGAGGGTTACAGCGACGTGTGCCGCAAGGCCTACCAGTTCAGTTGCTGGAACCGCAACGACCCGAACTTCCCGTTCCTGTCCGGCGCCAAGGCGATCGGCGAACGCCTGTTCAACAGCCTCAAGGCGGTGGCCATGACCGTCATCCGGGGCGAGGTACCGGACCCTACCGGCGGCGCTACTCACTACTACGCGACAACCATGCCCAAGGCCCCGGCCTGGGTGGCTGGCGCCAAGTTCACCGTTCAAATCGGCGCGCACCGCTTCTATCGCGACGTGAAGTAAGCGCGGCCGCCTGCATTCGTGATTGCCTGGGGAGGAATCATTGTGGCGACTACCATCGTTGTATCACCGGACCTGCTCGTAACCCTGGACGGCGTAACTCGCACCGCCTGGGAGTGGGCAGTGGTGCGCAAGCTGAAATGGAACACCGTGCGGAATCGCCGGTATCGCGGGAAGAACTGGAGGGAGGCGCTCGCCCCGAAGGTCAAGCAGGACGCGCGGTCGCTGAGTTCTACCTGGAAGACCCAGCGACCGGCTGTGTTGCTGGCTTAGTGGGTGACGACCATGGGCGCCTTGGGATCCACCGTCTGGCCGTCGAAGCGGGCCACCAGCAGGCTCTCAGAGTTGTGCTCGTTGCTGGCGGTCAGCCGGCTGCGCAGATCCTCGACCAGGGCGGCCATGGTGTCCAGACGCTCGCTGGTGATGACGCCGCCGGCGCTGGCCGCGATCAGGCCATTGGTTGAAAAGTTGAGCACCACTAGGCCGTCCTGGCCGTGCTGCTCCTGGATCAGACCGATGTTTTCCATCGACAGATACAGATCCTTGACCACCTGGTCAGGGAGACCGAATTCGTTTTCTTGGGACATTTTTGGCGCCTCAGTGTTGGGGGGACGCCAATTGTCCCTTATCCCGTCCGCGAGCAATAGCAGCACATGAGCACCAAGCAGACGATCGATTGGGATGCGATCGAGCGAGACTATCGCGTCGGTCAGATGTCCCTGCGGGCCCTGGCCACCAAGCACCAGGTGTCGCCCGGGGCGATTAGCAAGAAGGCCAAGGCCAAGGCCTGGGTACAGGACGCCAGCCAGGAGGTGCGGGAGCGCACCCGGGCCGCGCTGCTGACCACGCCAGAGCCCACGGAAACGGCCAGTGGAAACACTGTTTCCATCGAAGGAAACGCCCCCACGCGCGCAGACATCGACACCGCTGTTTCCACCAACCTGACCATCATCCACGGCCACCGCCGCGACATCGCCGCCGGCCGCGGCCTGGTGGGGATCCTGTTCCAGCAGCTGGGCGAGGCCGCCCGCGACCGCGAGGACATCGAGAACCTCATCGAGGAAGAGACCAAGGACGACGAGAACGGGCAGCGCCGGCAGAAGATGCTCAAGGCCGTCTCCCTGCCCGGGCACGCCACCGTGCTGCGCGACCTATCCACCGCCCTCAAGAACCTGATTCCCCTCGAGCGCCAGGCATTCAGCCTGGACGACGTGAGCACCACGGAGACGTTCGAGGAACGCATTACCCGCCTGTTCAACGGAGACCCAGCCCCATGAATACCGGAAGTCGCGCAGCCAGCGCAGCGGTACGTTCAATCCAGTCGATCCACCAGCACCAGGACGCCCACATTTCAGCCACGGCCGAGGTATCCCTTGCCTGCCAGGCCTATCGCGACGAGCAGCTGCTGGACACCGGTCGCACCCCGACGCTTATCCGGATGACCGCCCAGGCCTATGACGCCCTGGTCGCGGAGCTGGGAAGCGTGATGGTGCGCGGTTTCTGCGACCCGGTGGCCGACCCCCACGGCCGGATCTTCGGTATGCGTATCGACCTGGTGCGCGATGCCGCTTTCGTGCTGGCCAATCAGATCCAGCACCTGCGCCGAACCATTGAGCAGCTGGACCAGGACTTGGTCGACCGCGCGCCGCTGCTCGAGGTAGCCGAGACACCCCAGCACCTGCGCCTGCAGCTGGCCGACCTGCTCGAGCGGATCCGCGCCAAGCGTACCGAGTACCACAACCGCCTCACCCGACTGGAGACCGAAGCATGAGCCTTAAACGCCCCCTGGACGCCGATTCCATTATTGTCTTGGTGCGCGCTGCCCAGGCCGCCAACGCCAAGGCAGGCCGCAAAGCACAGCGCAAGCTGCGCCTGCGCACCCTGCAGCGCCGCGCTTTCCAGGACAACGCCCGATGACAGCAGCCGCTGTGCCCATCCTCATCCCCTCGCCGGCGGACGTGCTGCGCAAGGAAGCCAAGAGCCTGGCCAGCGCCAGCAACCAGATGGGCGAGCGCATCGTCCGCCTCGAGCACCAGCTGGCCGCTCTGCGCAGAGAGAACAGCGACCTCACCGCCGGCGCCCTTCGCCTCGAGCACGAGGCCGACCAGATCGAGCAGCGCGAGCGCCAGGCGCTGCAGATGATCCCTATCGAGTGACACCGCTATGCACCACCTACCCCCCATCGGCCTGATCCTGCTGCTGCTCCTGCCGGCGGCGATCCTGGCTTTCATCCCGGGCATTCCGCTGCGCCAACAGCTGACGCCCTTCCAGGCCTACCTGGTGCGCAGAGCGGCCCGACGGCTGCGCTTCCGCCGGCTGCAGGCCCGTGCCCATAGCCCGAGGTTCTTCGCATGAGCTGCACACCGCTCACCTTCACCCTGCAGCTGATTGGCCTGGTGCTGATCCTATGGGCCGCTGTGCTGCTCGCCCTGGCGGTCCTGGATCGCATCCTGATCACCAAGCTTGGCCAGTCCTACATGGCCCGCTACGGCGTGAGAGCTCACAAGGCCCTGCTGCAGCGCCCATTCCCCGGCGTGCGCGCCTGGCTACGCCTGGGAGACACCCACTGATGGCCAAGAAAGTCAGCGATGACGACCTGATAGCCGCGCTCAAGGAGCACGGCAGTACCCGCAAGGCAGCCAAGGCCCTGGGCATCACCCAGCGCGCGATCCTCTACCGCAAGAAGACACTGGCCAAGAAGGGATTCAGTCCAGACCATGATATGACCCGTACCGTGCCAGACGGCTACAAGGTCCGCGGCGTGTCCACCCTCTACAACAGCAAGGGCGAGATCGCCGCGCAGTGGGTCAAGAGCGACATCGATCGGGAGCGCTGGGCCGAGCTGATGCAGGCCGCCCTGGATGGCATGTGCGACACCATCCCCCGCCTCGAGGCGCTGCCGGCGCCGCTGGCCATGTCGCGTCCCGACCTGCTGGCCACCTACATCATCACCGACTACCACCTGGGCATGTTGGCCTGGGGCGAGGAAACCCGGGGCGCGTCCTATGACGTGAAGATTGCCGAGAACCAGCTGGTGGCCTGGTTCGCCACGGCCATCGCCCTGGCACCTGACGCCGAGCAGGCGGTATTCGCGCAGCTGGGCGACTTCCTGCATTGGGATGGCCTGGACGCGGTCACGCCCACCAGTAAGCACGTCCTGGACGCCGACACCCGCTTTCAGCGTCTGGTGCGCGTGGCCATCCGGGTCATTCGCCGCATCGTCGACATGCTGCTGGCCAAGCACGCCCGGGTCCACCTGCTGATGGCCGAGGGCAATCACGACCTAGCCAGCTCGGTCTGGCTGCGCGAGTGGCTCGCCGCCCTATACGAGAACGAGCCGCGCATCACCGTGGACACCAGCGCAGACCCCTACTACTGCGTCGAGCACGGCCGCACGTCGCTGTTCTTCCACCATGGCCACAAGCGCCGCATGGGGCAGCTGGATGATGTGTTCGCCGCCAAATTCCGCGCGGTCTACGGCCGCACCCGTCACAGCTACGCCCACACCGGCCACCTGCACCACAACGAGACCAAGGAGACCAACCTGATGACGCTCGAGCAGCACCGCACTCTGGCGGCCGCCGATGCCCATGCCAGCCGCGGCGGGTACCAGTCTGGCCGCGACGCCAAGGTCATCACCTACAGCGCAGAGCATGGCGAGGTCAGCCGGCTGACGATCTCCCCGGAAATGCTCGGCACCTGGGGGGCGGTGGCATGAATGTAACCGCGCTGCGTCCGGTCCCGCTGAAACCGAATCCCGACCTGATCCGTACCCTGGAGAACCTGCTGGCCAAGGCCCAATCGGGCGAGCTGACGGGCTTGCTCGGTGTCGCTACCCTCAACGATGGCCGGATCATGCTGTTCTAGGGCTTAATTGGTGTCGTGTTGCATGCGATTAGGTATCAAATTGCAATCAATATGACGCCCAATAGACACCATTCCGCAGGCTTGACGATTCGACCGAGCCTCATACCCTCCGGGCCACTTTACCCCACTGCCCGGCCCGCATGTCCCAGCTGACCCCCGACCAGATGTTTCGCTCGCTGCTCGCCGATGACGAGCTGTACTGCGCGCGCAACCTCAAGATCCGGGACAAGAACGGCTCTATCCGCCCCTTCATCTGGAACAACGCCCAGCGAATCCTGCACCAGCAGGTCGAGGCGCAGCTGAGTCACAGCGGCTGGGTTCGTGCCCTGGTGCTCAAGGGCCGCCAGCAGGGTTGCAGCACCTGGGTAGGCGCTCGGTTCTTCAAGAAGACCACCACCCAGAGCGGCAAGCGCACCATGATCCTGACGCACCTGGACGTGGCCACGCAGAACCTGTTCGGGATGGCCAAGACCTATTACGAGCTGTCGGACCCGATCCTGACGCCGCGGATTCGCGCCAACAACGCCAATGAACTGGCGTTCGCCGAAATGCGCAGCGGCTACAAGGTGGCCACCGCCGGCTCCAAGAACGCCGGCCGGGGCGACACCATCCAGTTTCTGCACGGCTCCGAGGCCGCGTTCTGGCCAAACGCCGAGCAGATCATGGCGGGCCTAGGCCAGACCGTACCGCTGCTCCCGGGCTCGGAAATGATCCTGGAGACCACCGCCAACGGCCTCAACAACCTGTTCCACCGGATGTGGACCCTCGCCGTCGCCGGCAAGTCCGACTTCGCGGCCATCTTCATTCCGTGGTTCGTCCAGGAAGAGTACCGACGCCCCGTCCCGATCGGCTTCGAGCTGAGCGAGGATGAGGTCGAGTACATGGATACGTTCGACCTGGACATGGAGCAAATGGCCTGGCGCCAGGCCAAGGTCAATGGCGAGTTCGCCGGCAACGTCGACTGGTTCAACCAGGAGTACCCCGCCACCCCGGACCTGGCGTTCCTCAAGGTCGGCCACCGGGCGCTCATCAACACCCTTGCCGTTGCTCGAGCACGTCGCGGCATCATCGAGCAGCGCGAGCGCATCGGCGCCCACGTTGTCGGCGTGGACCCTGCGCGCTTCGGCGATGACTCCACGGCCTTCATCCATCGCCATGGCCGAGTCGCTTGGGGCCTCAATCGGATCCACGGCTACGACACCATGCAGGTGACGGGCGAGTGCGTGCGCCTGCTGGTGGACGATCCGACCATCCGCCGCATGTTCATCGACATCGGCGGCCTCGGCGCCGGCGTCTATGACCGCCTGGTAGAGCTGGGCT
Organism: Pseudomonas sp. BAV 4579; assembly: GCF_009765395.1. NCBI lineage: Bacteria > Pseudomonadati > Pseudomonadota > Gammaproteobacteria > Pseudomonadales > Pseudomonadaceae > Pseudomonas > Pseudomonas sp. BAV 4579. The sequence goes on from NZ_WHOV01000050.1 coordinate 29,966, forward strand.
ATGGCGATCGCGTCACCGCCGTGAACTTCGGTAGCCGCCCACGCGATGACCGCAAGTACAAGAACAAGCGCTCCGAGATGTGGGGCGAGATGGCCGACTGGATCCACGACGAGATCACCCCGCTGATCCCGGATGACGAACTGCTGCACGGCGACCTCACCGCGCCCAGCTACAGCCACACCAGCAATGGCCAGATCCAGCTGGACCCCAAGGACAAGATCAAGAAAGACACCGGCAAGTCTCCCGACTCCGGCGACGCCCTGGCGCTGACCTTCGCCGAGCCGGTCGCTGCCGATGACGCCTATATCGCTAACTGGCGCCGGGACAAGCTCCTGGCCCGCGCCCGCAACAAATCCGGAATGAGAGGCTGACATGCCGACCGACAACACCCTGCCGGCGGATGAGCCGGAAGACTTCCTGGGCGCCGACCAGCTGCAGGCGGCCCGTGCCAATTGGGGTCGCTACCTCTACGGAATGCTGCGCGGCCACGACGAGTACTGCCAGCGCGCCAAGGTGCTCGAGGGCTTCTATGTGGGCGGTGGCCTGCAGTGGTCCGAAGAGGATCGCGACTACGTTGAAAGCCAGGGCCGCCCGGCGCTGGAGTTCAACCAGGTGCTGCCCAAGATCAACGTGGCGCTCGCCCACCAGATCCATAACCGCATGGACATCCAGTACAAGCCCCAGGGCGGCGCAGCCGATGAGGACACCGCCACGACCCTGTCCAAGCTGGTCATGCAGATCTCTGGCCAGCAGATGCTGCACTGGAAGGAAACGAACGTCTTCGCCGACGGCGTGATTCAGCAGCGCGGGTATTACGACGTCCGTATCAGCTACGCCAATTCGATGCTGGGCGAGGTGGCCATCACCGTCCTCGATCCGATGGACGTGATACCGGATCCCGATGCCAAGTCGCCAGATCCGGACGATTGGGCCGACGTCACCGTGATGCGCTGGATGACCGGCGCGGATGTCGAGCAGCAGTACGGCCGCGCGGCGCTGGCCAAGCTAAAGAACCTGCGCGGCTGGGGTGATGAGGATTTCGGGTACGACACCTACAACGTCCCCCGCAATCGCTTCGGCAACGATGACAGCATGGGCGGCTATGCCACCTCCGCCCTGGATGAGGGCGACGAGTCCACCCGGCGCTATCGCATCGTGGATCGCCAGTATTGGCAGATGACCGACTGCACCGTGGCCATCACCATGACCGGCGACATTTACGACGTGTCGAGCCTGACGCCTGAGCACCAGAACGCGCTGACCGGCGTGGTGCTGGCAGAGCGGCGCATGAAGAAAGTGCGGTGGACGGTCTCGAGCGAGGACGTGGTGCTCTATGACGACTGGAGCATCTACAAGCACTTCACCGTGGTGCCCTACTTCCCGTTCTTCCGGCGCGGCATCACCCGAGGCCTGGTCGACGCCGCGGTGGATCCGCAGCGGCTGTTCAACAAGACGATGTCGCAGATGCTGCACGTCACCAACACCATCGCCAACAGCGGATGGATCACCACCGCCGGCACCATCAACAACATGGCGCCGAACGAGCTGGAGGAACGTGGTTCAGAGGCTGGCCTGCACATCGAGTTGAAGGCCGGGACCAAGGTGGAAGAGCGGCCGCAGAAGATCACCCCCAACCCGGTACCGCCCGGGCTGGATCGGATCGTTGAGCGCTCTGGCCAGCTGATCGACGACACCACCGGTATCCATGGCGCCATGCAGGGCGATACCGAGCGCGAAGTCAGCGGCGTGGCCATCCAGTCCGTCCAGTTCGCTGGCCAGCAGGCCTTGGCGGTGCCGCTGGACAACCTGCAGTACTCCCGCAATCTGCTGGCGACGCGGATCCTCGAGCTGGTGCAAGCCTTCTACGATGAGCCGCGCCTGATCCGGATCACCGAGACGGATCCCATCGGACAAGAGACCTCGGTACCGATGCACCTGAATTGGGACGACGGTACCGGCAAGGTGCTCAATGACCTCACGATCGGCAAGTACGACGTGGCGATCACCGAGGTACCGATGCAGGTGACGTTCCAGAACAGCCAGTTCCAGCAGGTCCTGGAAATGACCAAGGCAGGCGTTCCGGGCCTGGCAAAGTACCTGATCCGCTACAGCAACCTGGCCGACAAACAGGCCGTGCTCGAGGATCTCAACCAGCAGGGCCAGCAGCAGGTCGACCCGCTCACCCAGGCCAAGGTCGCGCTCACCGAGGCGCAGACGCAGAAGACCCGCAACGAAGCCACCGCCAAGGCCGTGGAACAGCAGTACAGCGCCATCCAGGCCGGTGCCACCGTGGCCACCATGCCCACGGTCGCGCCCCTGGCGGACACCATCCTCAAGTCGGCAGGGTTCGACGACCAGGACGCCGCCCCGCTGCCCGAACCAGGTGCGCCGGTACCGGGCGCCAACCCGGCCCAGGGCGCCCTGCCACACAACACCAACCCCCTGACCCCCGCTCATGCCGATGTTGGCCTGAACGCGGGCATTGAAACCCCGCGTATCGAAGGAGCCCCCGCCCGATGAGATCCCATTTCTATGAGGTGCTGCTGCAGGACGGCAATGTCCTGGAGCTGAACGCCGACACGGCCAACCTGGTGCGCCTGCCCGAGGGCGATCAGTGGCTGTTCCAGAACCAGGTCGAGCTGCCGGCGCTGACCGCCGATGGCGAGGAAGACGAAGACGCCGTGATTGAACTCTGCACTGTGGCCGCCCTGCCGGCCGCGAGTGTCGCCGACCTGGCTCAACGCCTGTAACCCAATCCCAACCTAGCCCCCGATAGGTATACCCATGAGCAACGCACTGGACATCGAATACATTGAACCCGAGCTGGATGGCGATGATGTCGGCACCAAGATCGAAACCGACCCCGATTTGATCGAGGTGGATGACGCCGATCGCGGCGACGACTTCACCCCCACCCCGGACGATGACGACGAGATCGAGCAGCCAACCCCGGATCCTAAAGAGCCCGCGGCCGAGCCCGAGCAAGATCCAGAGGCCGATCCCGAGGAAGACCCCGCCGCCGGCGCCGACCGCCGCATTCCCTACCCGCGCTTCGCCCAGGTCAATAACGACTACAAGGTGGCTCGCGCCCGTATGCTCGAGCTGGAAGAAGAGAACGCCCGCCTACGCGGGACCGCCGCCGCCCAGCAGGGTCCTGCAGCTGCACCAGAGACGCCGCCCGAGCCGCCGAAGGCGTTTGACTACCGCGATGCCGAACGCCGCTACCAGGCCCTGTTCCTGGAAGGCGATGAGGACGGCGCCCTGGCCGTGCGTGACGAGATCGAGCAAGCGCGCCAGGCTGACATGGATCGCCGTATCGTCGAGGCCCGTCGCGATTGGGAGAACCAGCAGCAGCAACAGCAGCTGGAGCAGACCCGCCAGACCGAGGCCCAGCAGTACCAGGCGACGTGTGCCGAGATCGAGAGCAAGTATCCCAAGCTCAACGCCAACGGCGCCGGCTTCGACGAGGATGCCCTGGACCAGGTCGTCGGCCTCACCCAGGTCTACGTCGGTCGTGGCATGACCCGATCCGAGGCCTTGCAGAAGGCCGCCAGCGCGGTCATGCCAGCGGCAGCTGAGCCGGCAACCGCCCCTCGCAAGCCCGGCGAAATGACCCGCGAGCAGATCCAGCGCAACCTGGACCGTGCCAATCGCCAGCCGCCGCTGCCCACTGAGGGCACTGGCCAGCGCGTCAAGGTCGATGTCTCGCGCCTGTCCGACGATGAGTTCGAGGCCCTGCCCGAGGCCGAGCGCCGGCGTCTGCGCGGCGACTCCGTGTAACGGCAGATCGGTACCGAAGAGCCGCCCCTCACCGGGCGGTTATCTGGTACCTTCCGGCCGTCTCTGTCCACATTGCCCCGCTGCCATGAAGTCGATCCTGCCCATCCTGCTCGCCCTGCCCGCCACCGCATTCGCCGGCAACTTCGCCGAGTGCATCCTGGACAAGATGCCCGGCGTGCAGAACGACAGCGCCGCCGCCGCTGCCTTCCAGGTGTGCAATGCCCAGTACCCCGAGCGGTACCGGGGCGTGAATCAGGGCGAAGGCCGCGGCCTGTGGGGCTACGACTCCGGCGCCGAGTGCGCTCTGGCGAAATCCAAGGACACCCTGAGCGGCAACGGGGCGGGCATGATCCGGATGGCGTGCAATGCGCTGTACAACCCGCTGGGTGGCGCGCTCGGCGCCGGCAAGAAGCCCTAGCCGGCCGCCGCGCTCCCCTTCGAACCGGAATCGCAAAGACCGCCCCTCACCGGGCGGTTTTTTTATGCCTGCGACCCATTGACGAACGGGTCGAGCCTCATACCCTGCCGGCCAAGCGCACCTCCTCCCCCTCGCTACATCGCAGAGTGCGCGCCTACTTCGCAGCCCCCGGGTTGCTCGCTCGCCGAGTCGGCGGCTTCGCCAGCGCTGGCGTTAAAGGCACCCAGCAAGACCCCGCTCTACAGCGTTCCGGCTACGCCAAAAGGCCGTTTCCGCTCTGGGTTGGCGACACATCCCGAACCGACACAACCTCAATTGACTTAGGAGTGCGCCCCATGGCCGCAACCAACTTTGCCGCTCTCGCCGGCAAGGCCAAAGTCGTCTGGTCCCGGGAACTGTGGATTGCCGCCCGTAACCAGCTGACCCTGAACAAGTTCCTCGGCAAAGGCCAGTCGGCCATGATCCAGCGGATCACCGAGCTGACCAAAACCGAGAAGGGCGAAAAGGTCATCATGCAGCTGGTCGCCGACCTGACCGGCGATGGCGTGATTGGCGATAACGAGCGGGAAGGCTTCGAGGAATCGATGCAGTCCTATAGCATCGAGATCCAGATCGACCAGATTTCCCACGGCGTCATCAACAAGGGCAAGCTGGCGGATCAGAAGACCGTCATCAACTTCCGCGAGCAGGCCCGGGACAAGCTGTCCTATTGGCTGGCGTCGCGTATCGACGAGCTGATGATGCTCACCCTGTCGGGCATCAGCTACAGCTACACCCTGGACGGCGCCCGCCGTGACTCCAAATCGGCCTTCCCGCAACTGTCTTTCGCCGCCGACGTGCGCGCGCCGACCGCCAAGCGGCATCGCGTGTGGAACGGCTCCGAGCTGGTGGCGCCGGACACCTCCATCATCACCAAGGACTGCACCCTCAGCTATTCCATGCTGGTGGATGCGGGTGTCTACGCGAAAGACCACTACATCACCCCGCTGCGCGTGGGCGGCAAAGAGTATTACATCGTGCTGCTCAAGCCGGGCGCCCTGGGCCAACTCAAGAAGGACCAGGATTTCCTGCGTGCGATCACCGGCGTAGCCGCGAAGGAAGGCCAGAACTCGCCGTTCTTCACCGGCGGTACCGTGACCGTCGATGGCCTGGTGCTGCATGAGCTGCGCACCGTCTACTCCACCAAGAAGGCCGCCGCGGACCAGAAGTGGGGCGCTGACGGCAACGTGGATGGCACCCGCACCCTCATCTGTGGCGCTCAGGCGCTGGGCTTCGCCGACCTGGGCGCGCCCGAGTGGGACGAGAAGAAATTCAACTACTCGAGCCGCCAGGGCATCAACATCGACAAGCTGTTCGGTTTGCTCAAGCCGCAGTTCTACAGCAACTACGACGAATCCGTTGAGGACTTCGGCGTGTTGGCCATCGACCACTACCTCGGCTAATCGCCCGCCCGCCGGCCTCACCGCTGGCGGGCGCACTGGAGTACTGCCATGAGCATCCCACTGAACCCCGACCGCCATTCCCCTCTGGCGCTGATCCAGAGCTTCAACGCTGCGCACTTCGCTGACGGCCTGGTCCAGGCCATCGCCGAGCTGCCCGGCGGCGCCATCGTGTTGAGCGGCCACGTCCTGGTCACGACCGCCTTCGCCGGCGCCAAGACCCTGATCCTGGGCGATGCCGCCGATACCGACCGCTACACCCCGGTAGCCCTGGACCTGTCCACCACCGGCCTCAAGGCGATCACCGGCACCGGCCTTGAGCTGGACCAGATCCAGAAGCTGGTCGCGACCCTGGACGTCAAGCCTACCGCTGGCGCTGCGCGCCTGGTGCTGCAGTACGCCATCAACGGCTACGGCACGTCCGTACAAGGCTGATCCACCTGGCCCAGGGACGGGCCGCCCACCATCACCATTGAATAGGGGCTACCCATGTCCACCGTAGAAATGCGATTCCTGCCGCCCGCCGGCAAAAGCGAACAGCACATTGGCCTGGATAGCGGCCATTCCGCCATCGTCTACCTGGTGCATCCCACCGACGGCCTTCGCGGTACCCCGCTGCACCAGCGCTACCGCAAGGCCGCAGTCGTCGCCGGTTGCGAGATCGCCGGCATGGAAGAAGACGAGCAGCCGGTCGATAGCACCCTGGACAAGCAGGCGCAGATCATCGCCGCCATCGAGGCCATCATCCTGGCCGATCAGCCGGACGACTTGACCGGCAACGGCCGCCCGAAGATCGAAGCCATCCGCAAGCACGCCGGCTTCAACGTCAGCAAGACCGAATACGACGCTGCCTGGGTCGAGTTCGAAGCCGACGAAGGCAACGAGTAAGTGCTGGTCGCCGAGCTGATCCGCAACTGGCGTGAGGACGAGAAAGACGACCGCGCGCCCTACTTCTGGTCCGATCGCCAGCTGCTGCGCTGGCTCAATGAGGCCTACCGGCAGTATGCGATCAAGGGTCAGCACCTGCTGGATAGCTCGGCGCCCTTCACGACCTACAACCTCGAGGCTGGTGTCGATCGCCTGCCGCTGGATAAGCGGGTGCTCCAGGTGCTGCAGGCCAGCACCCCGCACACCGATCGCCTCGAGCTGCTGGGCGCTGGTGCGCTGCCTATCCTGGGCCGGCAGGTGCTTGGCCACCCCTGCAAGCTGGAAGTGAATAGCGATGCGAACGAGATCCGGCTGTACCCCGCCCCGGCCATGGACACCGTCCTGCAGCTGCTGGTGGTGCGCCTGCCGCTGAAACCGCTGGATCTCGCCGGCGAGCTGTGTGATGTCGCGCTCGAGGACATCGACCTGCTGCACCACTACCTCAATTTCAAGGCCTACGCCGTCCAGGACGCGGAGACGATCAATCCGCAGAAGTCCGCCGATGGTGAGGCCCGATTCCTGGCCGGTTGCGCCGAGGTCTACCAGCGCAACCTGGCACGGCGTCGCGTGAACACCGGCCGAATCCGGTACCGGGACTGATCCATGACGCCAACCCTGCGCAATGACTGGTCCCTTGGCATCAACAACCAGGCCGACGGCCGCCGCCTGCCCCGGGGCGGCGTGGTCGCCGGCAAGCAGCAGCACGGCGCCGTGCGCGACCTGGTCAACTTGGATCCGCATAGCGACGGTACGCTCAAGCTGCGCGCCGGCTTCACCCGCCTCTACCAGGGCACGTCGGTGCGTGGCTTGCTCGCCCTGGGTCGCCAGCTGCTGCTGGCTGATGGGCCCGACCTGGTCGCCTACAGCATCGACACCAGTTCGGCCCAGGTAATCGGCCAGATTGATAGCGCCGGCACCTTCGCGGGCGCGGTCTTCAACGGCGAACTCTTCATCTGCACCGCCACCGAGGCGCTGCGCTATGACGGCACCAGCCTGCGCAAATGGGGCGTGACCCATTGCGGGGCCCAGCCGGTGCCCACGATCGCCCAGGGCGGCGGCATCCCTGCTGGCGCGTACCAGCTGGCTGTCACCTTCGAGAACGCCCACGGCGAGGAAGGCGGCACTACCCTGCCCCTGCGCTTCAACATCGACCAGGACGGCGCCAGCCTGGCGCTGACGATGCCTGCCCCGCCCGAGGGCGGTACTGCGCATCTGTACGTCAGCACCGCCGGCGGCGACGTGTTGTATCACCAGGCGGCCGGCATCGGCCCGCTTTCCCTGTCTCGCCTGGCGGATGACGGCGCCCGCATGGGTACCGAGCGGCTACGCGAGCCGGTCAGCGGCGGCCAGGTGCTGGCCTACAACGGCGTGCTGCTCACCGCCGTGGGCAATGTGCTCTGGTCAACCCTGCCCCTGCGGCCGCACCTGCGTGACGCGGCCCGGGGCTTCATCCAGTACGCCGACACCATCGGCATGGCCATCGTCGCCGGCCAAAGTGGCGACGATGGCGCGGTATCCGGCGTTTTCGTGGCCGCCGACAAGACCTACTTCGTGACTGACCTCGAGGACCAGAACAGCCAGCGCGAGGTGCTTCCTTACGGCGCCGTTCCTGGCACTGCGCAGCGCCTGCCGGACGGGCGCGTTACCTGGATGACCCATTACGGCCAGATCGTCGGTACCGCTGACGGCCAGGTCCAGCTGCTGAGCGCCGATCGCTTCGCCCCCGACCTGGCCAGCCACGGCGCCGGCGGCGTGCTCGAGCGCGACGGCAATCACTTCATCGTCACCACCATGGCCGGCGCCGCGAGGGATAACCCGCTCTGCGCCCGCGATTACTACCGAGCGGAGATAACCCCCAATGATGCGTGAACAGCAGTCCGAGGCCCGCGAGTGCCTCGAGAAACTCGGTTTCCAATACGCTGGCGAATTGATCGGTCCGGACGGCCAGGTCCTTGAGGCTCGCAGCGATCACAACCTGATCCCGATCGTAGGCTTTGCACACATCGCCGGTACCGCCTTCATCGGCACCACCCCGCTGGTAAGCAATTGGTACCTGGGCCTGATCGTCAGCAATGTGGTACCTGACAAAACCTATAAGGCGGCCAATCTGCCCAGCATCGAGGGTGCCAGCTATAGCGCCACAACGCGGCCGCAATGGGTCGGTGAGTGGGACGGTACTAGCTCGATCGACAACCTGGACAGCTACGCCCAATTCGCTTTCCCAAGCACGCTAACGGCCGATGTGAAGGTATATGGTGCCTTCCTGGTATCTGAAAGCCAGAAAGGGAGCGCGGCCGGCACACTGCTTTCGATCGCCCGTTTCAGCTCCCCCTACACCGTCCCCGCCGGCTCGACCTTCAAACTGGGTGTTGGCATCACCCTGGCCACTTCGTAAGGAGCCGCCATGTCCACGACCTTGACGCTCACCGGCCGCAACCTGGTGCTGGCCGCCCTGGGCCTGAGTGATACGCGCTATGTCTCCCTGCACAGCGGCGTTCCGGGCAACAGCGGCGCAAACGAGGTGACCGACAGCGCCTATGCGCGTCAGGCGGCCACCTTCTCCCTGGAGCAGTCTACGGGCTTGGCCACTACCAGCGCGGCGCTGAACTGGTCAGCCGCCGTCAGTGGCTACACCGTCAGCTACGTCGGCGTCTGGGATGCGCAGTTCGGCGGCAACCTGGTGGCGTACTTGCCCATGGCCAGCAGCCAATCCGTCTCCGCCAATGGGGTGTTCACTATCCCCGCAGGCGAACTCACCGTAGGAGGTGCCTGATGAAGATTTCCACCGCCCTTGTGGCGCATTTGCTGGGCACCGGCTCGCTTAAAGCGGGCCTGTCCGGTTTGATCTGCACCCTATACAGCGGCACCGCGCCCTCGAGCGCCGACGCGGCCCTGAGCTCGTCCAACGTCGCACTGTGCCTGGTATCCGTCGATGCCGCAGGCACCGGTATGAGCTTCGACAGCGACGTGTCCGGCGGCACCCTCAGCAAGTCCTCGAGCGAGACTTGGAAGGGTACCAACATCGCCAGCGGCACGGCGACGTTCTTCCGCCTGCACGGTACGAGCGACACCGGAGAGGCGAGCACCGCCCTGATCCGGCTGCAGGGTTCGGTGGCACTGCTCAGCGCCGACCTGAACGCCTCGAGCATCACTCTGGTGTCCGGCGAAGAGTTCAAGATTAACAGCTGTGTGCTCGGCTTCGTGGCTGGCTAGGGAACGACCGTGCATAACCGCCTGACGAAACAGTCCGTTGTCAGTTACACACCGGCAGTCCAGGCGGTCGCGGCCCAGGCTGCCTACTGCACCGAGCAGCAGGTGACCTCGTACCAGTACCGCATCAACGGCGTCGTCGCGGTGTCCAGTAGCTCGAGCAACGACAACGCCCTGGTGGATGTGAGCACCCTCAGCTACAGCTCGGGTACCACCTGGGTCAGCGGCGAGTATGTCAAGGTCACGACCACCAAGGTGGTCTGCTACCCCGCCGTCGCCGCCGTCGCTGGCCGCGCGGCCTCGGTTACCGTCGACCTGCTGACCGGCTGGAACGCCGGCGCCCTGAGCCTGGATTCCATCCCGGACGATGCCGCCTGCACTTTCGACTTCGCCGCGGCGCCCGCTGCTGCGGTGCTCTGTGGCCTGGCCCCGGCCACGGTGACGGTTGGCTCCTTCGCGGGCATTGAGCACGGGTTGTATTGCGACGGCAGCTACGTCAAGGCCTACGAGTCCGGCGTGCTGGCCCATACCTTCGCCGCTCGCGGTAGCGAGTCCCCCGACCTGCGCATCCAGCGCGAAGGCAACCAGGTGACCTACCTGGTAGACAGCGAGACCTATGACAGCAACCGCCCTAGCATCGGCAGCAAGGTGCTGGCCGCTTCGCTCTACGCCGGCGGCGACTACGTCGAGAATCCCACGATCGGCGCGCTGGTGAAGGGTACCTTGGCTGACCCCCGCCTGGCCCTGGGCGGCGTCCTGTTGGGCGTGGAAGCCGCCGTGGCCCAGGCCTCCGGTCGCCTGGCCCTGGCTGGTAGTGCCTACGGCAAGATCAGCAACGCCAGCACTACGCCCCCCAGCGTTGCGACCAGCAGCATCAATGGGGTGGTCCAGCTCTACGGCGCGCTCCAGGGCAAGCGTGTGCGCCAGGGCGACATCGCTGGCAACCTGCAGCTGCAGATGCTGGCCGCCATGGCGCCCTACGCCGCGCTGGCCGGCACCCTGCCGGCCCTGCAGATGAGCGCCTGGTCCTACGGCGCCGAGCGCGAGCTCGTCGGCCTCTATGGCGAGCTGGTCGGTGTAGTCGACAGCTGCCATTTCGATCCGGTGCTATTCGCAACCCTGCAGGAAACACTCGCCCTGGGCGATACGTTCGACCTGATGGTGGTGGTGAGCGCCAGCGTATTCGACACCCTGCTGGTGCAGGATAGGCCGACGGCCACCATGGTGCTCCAGGCGCTACTGCGGCAGAGGTTGAGTTTCAGTGACAATGCCACCCATGCGCGAAGCCAGGCGCTGCAGTACGCCACCAACCTTGCCACCGGTGGTGTCACGCGATACGAGGGGTTCGACTTCCTTGGATTTGCTCAGGTTGATCTGATCAGCTATGCGTATAAGGCTGATGGGCTTTACCAACTCGGCGCAGAGAATGACGACGGCGAAACCCTGGCCGCGCTAGTCGACTTCGCAGCCGAAGATTTTGGTACCAGCGCCCTCAAGCGCCTCGATACGTTCTATCTAGGGATGGCCACCGATGGCGTAGTACTGCTGCGACTGACGGATGACGAGGGTCGCGAGCATGTCTACCAGGTGGAAGGCGATGCCCCGACGATGCGAGCGCCAGTGGGGCGCGGCCTACAGTCCCGGCTCTGGCACCTGCGCCTGCAGGTGAGCGAGGCCACCGGCGTTGATCTCGAAAGTGTCGAGTGGACCGCTCCCGTCAGTACGCGACGGACAACCCGTCGATGAATGTCGTCTACCGGATCGCCTCCGGCGCCGGCCAGCACCTCCGAAAGCGCCTGCAAGCAATGCTGCTGGGGTTCACGCTAGGGGCGCGCCGAAGCGTCTACGACGGGTACATCCTGCAGGCGCAGGCCCTGGCCAGCGGTACCTACCTGGCGCAGGCGATCGATGTCCCCGGAAGCATCCTACTGCTCGGATACCAGTACCGCGCCCTGGGCCTTTCAACCTTGTCGCCTTCGCTGGTGCTCACCGCGCCGCTGCGCGACACCTTGCTGTCGGCGCAGTATTTTGTGGACGGTGGCCGCCTGGCTGCGTTGCCGGCGGACCGGACCTTCATCAATCAGCTGACCCAGACCGCGCTCTATAACGCGGCCATCGCCGACTCGAGTACGGTGACTCCGTTCTCGTCGGCGGATTTCATTGCCAACCTGGGCGTGCTGTCCGTGAGCATGAAGTGCGCGGTGGGCGATACCATGGCGCCCTGGACCAAGGTCACCGCGGCGATGCCGTGCGACGTCGAACTCAACCTCGTCAACCCGCTGGTGTCGCGGATTACCTACGCAACCGACGGTACCTCGGAGGTGAAGGGTTCCGATCAGGCCCGCCTCAGCGCCCGGCGCGTGCTACTCGGCGAAAGCTTCCTGCGGACCTTCGACAGCACCGCCCTGTCGGTCACTCGCCAGTCGGGCGTCGCCTACGAGGGCTACTGGGAGGACACCACCTACGCCGTCTCCAACATCCCGCGTGTGCAGTGCGTGGCCGGCCCGCGCGGGACCGACGACACCGGTGCCTATCTGGACGTGGTGCTCGCCTGGAGCTTCTACACCCATCAACAGAACATCTACGATCGCTACGCGCAGCACAACCTGGCGTTCGTGCGCCTGCGCCTGTACGCCGACTCGGTCAGCATCGTCGACAGCGCCGCGTTGCTGTCGAGCGCCCTGGGCGATTACGCCCCCTACCTCGACAGCAGCCAGTCGACGCAGCCGGTCTATATGCTCAACCGGATGCTGGTCAACAAGATGGCCAGCTTCGACGACGGCACGACGGTCGCCATCAGCCGGTACCAGCGCAACCGCCCGGGTGAGGTCGTCGACGGCAACCAGACCTACCAGTACCACTTGGGTTGCCTGCTGTCGTGCTTCAACGCCATCGGCCAGGTGAGCCGGGAATGGTTGCAGACGCCGGTGGACTACAACGCCGGTGACTTCTACGCGCTCTATGAGCTCTTCGCCTATCCCCTGGGGCTGGACACCAACGGCGAGGACTACGGCATCGCCGCGGTATCCAGCGCCGGCGGCTACCTAGCCCAGCGCGGGGAGGTGCTTTACGACGAAGCGGTGCTGGCGATCTACGCCTTCGACAAGACCGGCAGCGCCACCCAGGTGACTACGCACAAGGGCGCCTACCTCGCCACCGGGCAGGATCCTACGACCGGCGCCGGCGAGCGCCATGTGCGCTACATCGGCAACGGCAAGTTCGTGATCATCGCTGCTTCCGGAACGGTCGTCGCCATCAGCGGCAGTACCTCCGTGCAACGGGCGCGCGATCTGCGCTGCTACACCTTCGACAAGGCCACCGGTGAGCTTACGCAGACCGGGATCGTCGATGCGACGTTTCTGCCCACCAGCACCCGCGAGAGCGCCAACGGCTACGCCTACGGTGTGTATTCGCTGGGCAACCTCGACGTCTTGGTTACCCAGGCGGGCGACGCAGACGGCACCATCACGCGGCACGCCGTACTGGTGCTCTCCCGCGGCGGGGTCGGCTACCGGGCTAGCGTCTACAACAGCGATGGCTCCGTGGCCGTCCCAGAAGACACCGCGTTCGCTGGCTCCACCGGTACCACCTGGATCAGCCACGACTCCGGTGCGACCTGGAACGTCATGGCCGACTACGGCAGTGGCGTCGGGCTGTATTACACCGGCAACCAACTTGCCACCCGCCCATTTCTGGGCACTCAGTTCTCTTAAGTCCAGGAGATTCCCATGGCAGATTCCAGTTATGACGCATCCACAGCGAAGCTGCTCGATGTGGTTTCCGAGGCCCAGAGCAATGCCCTGAGCGCTGCTGGCCGGATCCCGTCCGGAACCTATGCATCGTTGCTCGAAAAAAGCTTCAGCTTCAGCGACAGCGCCATCACCCTGGAGGCACCGCCTTCTTTCAGTGAGCTATTCGGGGTTGCCCAGGCGGATAGCGACATCACCGCGCTCAACAGCCAGGTACAGGCCTGGCTCGACAGCCAATTCCCAAACATTTCTAGCACCCTGGCGGGTATACCAGAGGACTGGATCGCCGGCATTGTCGCGGGTACTAGGCCTTTCGGTATCGACTCGACCGTTTTTGACTTGGTCTGGCAGCAGGCGCGTGATCGCGCCGCCCGAACCGTAGACAGCGATCGCCGTACGCTCGAGGCGAACTGTTCTAAGCGCGGTTTCTCCCTGCCTGATGGCACCCTGGTGGCCGCTCTGCTCGAAAGCGAACAGCGTGGCCAGGCAGCCGTCCTGGACGTGAATCGCGAGCAGACGATCAAAGACGCCGATATCAAGCTTGAGCTGCTGAAATTCGCCGTACAGCAGGCCGCTCAGCTACGCCTGGGAATTCTCTCCGCCTCGGCCGACATGTTTCGCGCCTACTACGCCCTATACAACACGGATATCGAGCGCGACCGCGCGCGCGCCAGTGCCTACGGGTCGTACATGGGCGCGATGTCGAGCTATTGGAACGTCGAACTCGGCATCGAGCAGGTCCGGCTGCGCGCCGCTGAGGCCCGGGCGGACAACAGCGTGGCAATCAACCGCAATCGCGTGGCGAATGCTGGCCTGCAGTCGGGCAATTCGAGCCTGGGAGCTGCCGTTCAGGGCTTCGCCCAAATCGCGTCCAGTGCAGCTAGCGCCGCCGGCACCCTGACCGCTCAAATTCAGTCGCTGTAAGGAGGTCCATCGTGAGAATTGTTGTCTGGACCCGAAATGCCTACGACGCCACCGCCGGGGCAAGAATTACGACCCTCTACTACGGGCGCTCGGACGGCACGCTCTACGGTACCCACACACTCGGCAGCGGCAGCTTCCAGTGCCTGGTCAGTCCTACAGGTGCCAAGATCGTCGCGCTGGGGAACAAGGACATCCACCTGATCGACGTGGCGAGCGACGCGCGCGTGCAGGTCAGCCACGCCCTCAATGGACCCGCCGTGCAGTTCAACCAGGGCGATGAGCTCTACATCTACTGGATCCCGGTGGATGCGGACTATAACCAGCTGGGGTTCTGCACCGCGCTGCTCGACCCGTCGACCTTGGCCTTCACCAAGCAGACGTCCACCGGGCTGGGGGACTTCGGTATCGCCCAGGATTACACCGGCACCATGGGTACCATCGTTGACTCGACCTTGTACATGAGCTCCGGCAACGGCTTGTGGAAGGTCGACTTGACCACGGGTGAACCCGAGCTGGTCGTGCAGTTGAACTCGATCATTGCCCCCTTCACCATCATCGACACCGAGCGCCTGGGCTACATCGACAGCGCCGGCTACCTTACCGTGGTCGACTACAGTGGTAACCTCATTGCCTCGCAGGCGACCCTCGAGTCGTTCAATGGCGGCGGAAACTACGCGCGCCTGTCCGCCGATCGCAGTCAGATGGTCTACATCACGTCCGACCTGACGATCTGGACACTGGATCTTGAGACCTACAAGCTGTCCTCGCACATCGGCATGTGGTCTTCCAACTGGGGGGGCGACCCGGACTTCGTGCTCGAGGCCAACACACTGGTCTACGACGGTAAGCTGCTGGACCTGACGACCGGGACGTGGTCCGACGTGCCCTGGCCGTGGACCTACGACGGCCTGGATACCCTGCGCGCGCTGCAATTCAAAGCCCTAGGCGCGGCCTCCAACGTCGCGCCGGCATTCTGGACCGGCTTCGTCTACGCCTTCGAGACCCGGGGGACCCTGGGCACATCGAGCGGCGGTGAAACTAGCGGCGGCGGCGACTCGAGCGAGGTGGTGACCAACTTCACCTTGACGGTCGAGGACAGCAGCTGGGTGGACCAGGTCGTCAACCTATCCGACGCCAGCGCCTTCCTGCTGACCGGCAGCACGTCGTTCAACGGCAGCGTCTGCGTACTGGCCATGCCCAACGGCAACGCGCTCAGCTTCGAACTGGATGCCACCTTCGACGCCAGCCTCATCTACACCCTGCGCGTGCCCGTGGCGCAGGGCGACAGCTCCAGCGTGATGACGGTAACCGACGAGAAGGGCGGCGTGATGATGACGGCGAGCGGCACAGCCGACGGCAACTTCGAGGCGCTGGAGAACATCGTGGGTGGCTTCACCCGGCTGACCTTTACCTTCACCGGCGGCAACACATTCTTCGACGACATTTCTGTCACCATTCCGACCTAACACCTGTCTGGGTTGGGCCCCATTGACGACCTAACCCAGCCTCATACCCTCGCCCCCGAACTCATACCCGGGGGCCTCATGGCAAACACCGATCTCAGTGCCAGCGACGTAGAGCTGGCGCGCCGTAAAAGCCAACAGCTGGGCGGTGACGCCGCCCGCGCGCAACGCATGGCGGACCAATTCGCCCAACCTGTAACCGGTGGCAATCTCCCTGCTGCCGGCGCCGGCCTCGCCGGCGTGGCGCCTGCCACATCGCCCCATGTTGGTTCCAGGTTCATGCAGGACTCCGGCGAGGCACGCGCTGCAGGCCTCTACGACTTGGGCCGCGAGTGGCTGACCAGCAAGGCCGGCGGTGACGTGAACACCCTTCCCGGCGGTCCTGGCGCTGCCGCCAAGCGCCTGCCCGAGGTGGCCCCGGGCACGTCCGGCCCATCGGTCGCGGATCTCACCTTAAAGGCCCTGGGCGCTCAGCCTGCCGCGCCTGCAGCAGGATCCGCAACGCCGGCGTCCGCCCCTGGCCAACCTATCAATTCCCAGCTGGCGGCTATCCAGATTGCCCCAGCGCGCGCCCCGGGCGTGGATCCGGTACCCGTGCCCGACTTCCAGCCTACGCCCCAGCTGCCCGCCAACGGCTATGCCGATACCGGCCTGGGCGATGGCAAGGGCGGCAAGATCGTCGGCCGCCGCGATGCCAGTGGCCGGATGTCCTTTACCAATGACGATGCCACCGTGGCCGGCTCTCGTGGATCCGCGCCAGTGGGCGGCAACGGCGGCAGTTTCAGCGTCATCAGCGGCGGACAGGAAGGCATGGAGCGCAACCTGCGCGCCGTCCAGATCATGCAGCAGTCCCGCGCGGAGAACGCCGGCGGCGGCCTCACGGTGGTCGCCGATGGCACTCAGGGCTCGCTGGCTGCGCAACGCTCCCGCTCCCTGCGCGAGGCGCGGCGCGATGAGGATGCCCAGCGCCAGGCGAGCGCCGCACCTGGTGGTCAGCCTCGAGGCCTGCAGCAGGTCCAGGCCTTCGACCCGAACAAGGCCGCGGCCGATCGACTCGCCCTGCAACGGGGCCAGCTGGACGTCCAGGCGGGCGCCCTCCAGCTCGAGCAGTCGCAGCGCCTGGCAACGCTCCAGCGCCAGGCCGCGGATCCCAACGCGACCCCTGAGCAGCGCCAGCAGGCCATCCAGTCCCTGAACGACCTGCAGGGCCGCGACAAGGACCGGTACCAGTCGATGGAGGTGACCGGCGGCGTCGACGAAGGCACCGGCAAAACGATCGTGCTGCGCAAGGTCTTCGACACCCGCACCGGCCGCTATGTCGACCAGGACGTCACGTCAGGCGCTCCAGCCGCACCCGCTCAGCAGTACCAGGAAGGCGCGACCTACACCGACAAGGATGGAAACCGTGCGCGCTACGTCAATGGCCAATGGGTGACTCTGTAATGGCATTCGATCCAACCTCCGCAACCCTCGAGCCCACCGACCCCGCTGCGCCGGCGGGCAAGACGTTCGATCCTAGCACCGCCCAGCAGGACAGCATTACCCGCGAGTTCGGCAAGGGCGTGTCCGCCGGCGTCGATTCCGCCCAGGGCGCCGCCTACGGACTCGCAGGCCTGGCAGGCGATGCCCTGGGCCTGGACAGCGTCCGCGATTGGGGCCTGGCGGGCTACAAGCGCAATCAGGAAGAAGCCGCTGAGAACGCTCCGGCCGTGGGTAGCTACCGCGACGTGAAAGGCCCCTACGATGCCGGCCTGTACGCCGCCGGTGGCCTGGGTTCGCTGGTGCCCTTCGCCGCTACCTCGGTGGTCAGTGGTGGCACCGGCGGTCTGGTGGTTGCTGGCGCCAAGGTCGGCGCACGCAAGGCCGCTGAGCGTTTCGCTGAATCGCGCCTTGCCCAGGGCGTCGCCGCGGCCGCTGGCCGCCTGCCATCCGCTGCCACCGGCGCCAAGGTCGGGGCGCTGGCCAACTCGATCGGTACCGAGCAAGGCAGCATCTACGGCGACATCCACGACAAGACGGGCGAGTACGCCCCGGGCACCGCCGCCCTGTACGGCGCGGGCGCTGGTTTGCTCGACGTGGCGCCCGAGCTGCGCCTTGCCGGCAAGGTGCTCAACCGCGGCGCCGGCGAGGCGACTGAGCGTTTCTTGCCAGGCCTGGCCAAGCAGATGGCGCTCGAGGGCTCGACCGAGGTTGGCCAGACCGCCCTGGAGAACCTGGCCGTCCAGGACGTGGCCCCCAATCAGCGTGCGTTCGAAGGCGACAACCTGCACCAGATGGTAGACGCCGGCATCATCGGCGCCCTGGGCGGTGGTGCTGCGCACACGATCGGCCACGGCTACACCCGTATCGCCGGAGTGCGTGAGCCGGTACCGGACGGCCCCCTGGCGCGCGTGGCCGCTCAGGTCGCGCCGGCGCCGGCCGCCCTGCCCGCTCCCGATCGCCTGGCACTGCCCTCCCCCGACACCCTCTACACGGGCGCGGATGGCGTAACTTCGACCGTCGGCCCAAACATCAACGTCGACGGCACCGTGCAGCCGTCCGTCCAGGGCCAGACATGGGTGGATCCGCAGAACCAGGTTCGGCCGCTGGGTGGCCAGGGCATGGAACGCCAGACGCCCCAGGGCGATATGGGCCGCGTCGGCCAGTACTTCGAGCGCCCGGCGGATCTGTACCCGGCCGCCCAGGTGCCCGATCAGAGCGTTACCCTGCGTGGCGAGAAGATCCAGGACGAGGCCGAGCCGATCGACTACCAGGCCGAGCTGCGCGAGCGCGCCCGCGTCCGTGGCTATCTCACCGGTCCCGAGACGAAAGAGGCCAAGCCCGCACCCGAGGCGACGCCGGCGGCCACCGAGCGCCCGCCACTGGCTCCGCTGAACGTGCTGGATCCGCAGACCAACCGCGCCAAGCTGGCACAATTCCGCAAGAGGATCGAAAAGGGCGCGCGTCCCCAGGTCCACCTGCGGCAGGACGGCCAGGGCAACCTGCAGGCCTATGTAACCACCGGAATGAGGGGAGAAGGCAACCCAGCTTTCCGCCTCGACGTGACCCCTGACGAACTCCGCGGCCTGCAGGCCAACGAGGCCGATCTGCAGAGCATCGTGGACGCTACCAGCGCCCATGAGGCGGAGGTGAAAGCCGGCCGTTCCCGCTGGGAAGACAGCCCGGTTTCGCCGGACTATTGGGACAAGCACATGGCGGCCTACGACGACCTGGTCAAGGAGCCCGTCGCCCGCCTGTTCGCCGACACCTTCGACGACCGCCTGGCCAAGGCCAAGGGCGAGATCCGCGAGGGGATCTCGCAGAAGCGCGCCGAGAAGCGCCAGGCCAAGCCCGCAGAGCTTACGGCTGCGCCCCGCCGCGGCGAAGTCGGGGGCAAGCTCGCCGCCGGCGAAGTGGTCACGACCGCCACTGGCCGCAGCACCACGCCGTTCCCGGCTCTCAAGTGGGATACCAAGCGCAAGGCGATCAATACCGGCAAGGCGGTCGACCGGTGGCTGATGCAGAACGCCCACGACGAGGCCGCGGCCCGGGGCGACGACTTCGCCCGGCGCCAGTTTGAGCAGAACCTGGACAAGCCGCAGCAGGCCGACAAGGACTCTGCCGAGGAATACCTGTTTGGTACCTCGCCGATCGCACCGCAGCCGCGGCCCTTGCTCAAGCCGCTGGTGCCCGAGGCGAAGCCGGAAGACGAGCAGCAGCGCCTGCAAGCGCGCCACGCCAAGATCGACCAGGCCCTGGATCAACTGGAAGATCGCAAAATTGCCTGGCTGCACACCCGCGCCGGCCTGCCAGGCCAGGGAAAGCTGATCCAGCAGAAGCGGGACGACCTCAAGCAGTTGCACCCGGACGACGCCGAGCGACTGCTCAAGCTCGACACCGATAAGCCCACAGCCGCTACCACAACCCGGGAGAAGGTCCGGGCACAGCAGCAGGGCGGAAGGATCCAGCGCACCGTCCAGCAGCTGGGCCAGGTCGGCGATCGCTTCACCGTGTCCAAGGACATCGGCTATGTCAGCGCCGGCCGCACCTACACCATCGAGCAGATTGATACCGGCGGTACCGCTCATGTGCGCTCCGAGCACGGGCGCACCACCCTGTCCCGGTTCGAGCTGACCACCGCCCTGCGCGACGGCGCCACCGTCGACAAGCTGAGCCCCGTAGAGGCCGACAAGGGCAAAAGCCAGGCCGAGACCCGCCCCGCGGTCGAAAAGCCCACCAGCGAGCCCACAGGGGCCGCCTACGGCGAATCGAACCGCCTGGTGAGCAAGGACCGCGCCGCCGAGATCCGTGCGAAGCTGAAAGCCAAGCTCAATGGCTCGCAGCTGAACAGCGGCCTGGATCCTGAGATTCTGTCCCTCGGCGCCGAGCTGGCCGTGTTCCACATCGAGGCGGGCGTTCGCACGTTCGCCGCCTTCGCCCGCACCATGGCCCAGGACCTGGACATGCCGCTGGACAAGGTCCGGCCGTTCCTGCGTTCCTGGTACAACAGCGCCCGGGACATGCTCGAGGACCACGGCGAGTCGATCGAGGGCATGGACAGTCCGGACCAGGTCCGCGCCGAGCTGGCCAAGCTGACCAACGAGCCCGCGCCGATCGGTGCCACCCAGGCCATCGTCACCCCTGCCGGCCGCGAGCTCCTGGTTCGGCCGAAGGTGGTCGAGGCCACCGACCTGGTCGCCAGCAACGACGATGGCGGGGCGGTCAATCCCGCCTATCCCCAGCATCTGCAGCCGCGCGACCGCACCCGCGCGTCCAGCGAAATGCAGGTCAACGACCTGGCCGCGAACATGAATCCACGCCTGCTGGGCATGACCTCGAGCGCCACCGACGGCGCGCCCATCGTAGGGCCCGATTCTGTAGTCGAATCGGGCAACGGCCGCACCATGGCGATCCGCCGCGCCTATGCCCGCAACCTGCCGAGCGCCACCGAGTATCGCGCTTGGCTCAAGGAGCAGGGCCACCAGGTGGACGGCATGACCGCCCCGGTGCTGGTGCGCGAGCGCGTCACCCCGCTGGACGACGAGCAGCGCCGCGCCTTCACGGTCGAGGCCAACGAGCGCACCACCCTGACCCAATCGGCCAGCGAGCGCGCTCTGCAGGACGCCCGCGAGCTGGACGGCATCATTGACCAGTACCGCGGCGGTGACGTGGGCGCCGCGCAGAATCAGGGCTTCGTCCGGGCCTTCATGCGCGACGTGGTGGCCAAGGCCGACCAGGGCGCCATGATGGACGCCGATGGCCTGCTGTCCCAGGAAGGTCGCCGGCGCATGGAGGCCGCGCTGATGGCTGCCGCCTACCAGGATCCGGGCGTGGTCGCCGAGTTGTTCGAGAACAGCGACAACGACATCCGCTCCATCGGCGGCGCGCTGCTGGACGTGTCGGGCAGCTGGGCGCAGATGCGCCAGGAAGCCCGCGCCGGCCAGATCCCCGCCGGCATGGACATCACCCCCAACGTGCTCGAGGCGGTCAACCTGGTACGCAAGGCGCGCGCCAGCGGTCGGCCGATCGCCGAGCTGGTCAACCAGAACGACATTTTCGCCGGCGACCTGGATCCGATCACTCAAACGGTGGTCAGCTGGTTCTATCGGGGCGACAACCTCAATCGTGCGCGCGGCCGGGACAAGGTGGCGGATATACTCCGTGACTACGTCACCACCGCACGCGCCGCCCAGCCGGGCGACAACATGTTCGGCGATCCGGAACCCACCGGCGCCCAGGTAGCAGGAGCCACCCGTGACAAGGTCCAACGAGACGAACAGCGCAGCGAACAGCAAGCCGGCCAGCAAGGCGGACTCTTCGGTTCTTCTGGCGTTGGCGGCGGTGTCCGCACGCGCGGCGACGCGCGACAAGGATCCGAGCCTGGCCAAGCTCGCCCAGCAGCTGAAACAGGGGGCGTAGATGTACCAGGTAAGTCCCGAACTCTGGAACAAGATAGCCAGCGGTCAGAAGCTGCTGAACCCGTCGCTGGCGATGCTGCTCCGGATGCCCCGGGCGGAAATGCTGAAGCAGATGCAGAGCATGGAGCAGGCGCTCGAGGCGAACGGCGTGCCAGACAGCGTGATAACCAGCTACATGACGATGGCGCCGCTGCTGGCCGAGCACGAAGCGATAAGCCGGTTCATCAACGAGACGGGAAGCTCGAGCCTACGCCAGGCACTGCCCGAGGTGCTGACGGCGCAGGAAGCCGTAGCGATCGCCCAGCAGGATCGCCCGTTGAACGACAGCGAGAGCGAGCTCTTGCTCAAGATGCTGACACCGCTCGAGCCGAGCTAGAGCGCCGCAAGGCCGCCCAGCGCAAGGCCAACGATAGCGTCCCCACCACCCGCCAGGCCGATCCGGACGAGATCGCCCGCGCCCTCCCCCTGCTGCTCGAGCCCCAGCGCGACGACGTGCTCAAGGCCGAGACCCGTTTCCAGAACGGCAACGGGATGCTGTTCACCAACGGCACCGGTACCGGCAAGACCGCGTCCGGCCTGGGCGTGGCCAAGCGCTTCGCCAATGCCGGCCGCGACAACATCCTGGTGGTCGTCCCCTCGGACAAGATCGCCAGCGATTGGGTGAAGTTCGGCGCCATGCTCGGCATGGACCTGACCCAGCTGGCCAGCACCGACGACAACGGCGGATCCGGCCCCATCGTCACCACCTACGCCAACTTCGGCGCCAACCGGGCGTTGGCCAAGCGCGATTGGGACCTGGTCATCCCGGACGAGGCGCATTACCTGTCCAGCGCCCAGGACGGCGAGCGCACGCACGCCCTGTCCACCCTGCGGGCCCTGACTGGCCACCATGACGGTTTCTATCGCTGGATCCGCGATCGCTACAGCCGCGAATACGATGCCCTGCAGCAGGCCCAGGCCGCACTGCCAGAGCCCGAGGCGCGCCAGTCGATGACGCCAGCGGCGATCGCCAAGCTGGAGCAGGCCGCGGACAAGGCGAAGGCCAAATGGGACGCCATCGAGCAGCGTGAGGCCCCCAAATGGCGCCAGCGCTGGGAGCGCCAGCAGGATCTGCCCAAGGCGGTGTTCCTGTCCGCCACCCCGTTCGCCTACGTCAAGAACGTGGATTGGGCCGAGGGCTACCTGTTCCATTACGCGGATCCGCGCGAGCAGTTCGGCAGCGCCGAGCAGATGCGAGGCTACAGCTACAACAGCGGCGACTCCCGCGAAAAATTCTTCATGCAGCACTTCGGCTACCGGATGCGCTACAACAAGCTCACCGCGCCGGAAGCCGGGGTTAACCTCGAGCTGCTCGAGCAGAATTTCAACCAGCACCTGCAGGACACCGGCACCCTGTCCGGCCGCCGCCTGGACGTGCCCCATGACTACGATCGCAAGTTCGTGCTGATCGATGCCGGCATTGGCAAGAAGATCGACGAAGCGTTCGCCTACCTCAACGACGAGAGCCGGGCCGCCACCGAGCGCGGCGACGAGCTGGCCGACCTGTACCGGGACGTGGAGAGCGCCACCCGCAAGGCCTTCGACTACCAGTCGCGCATGTACCTGCTCGAGGCCTTGAAAGCCCGCGCGGTGGTGCCGCTGATCAAGCAGCACCAGGCCCTGGGCCGCAAGGTGGTGGTCTTCCACGACTACAACAAGGGCGGCGGCTTCAACCCATTCGAGCGTGTGGTGCAGCAGATCACCAGCGGTCAGCCGGCCCGCGACCTGGCGCGCCAGCTCTTCGCCGCCCGCCCGGACCTGTTCAAGCTGGACTTCTCCGGCCTCTACTCGCCGATCGAGACCCTGGGCGCGGCCTTCCCGGATGCCCTGTTCTTCAACGGCACCGTGCCCAAGGCCGAGCGCCGCGCCAATGCCGATCGCTTCAACGATGAGGCGGGCGATCACCGGCTGATCGTGCTGCAGTCCGATGCCGGCCGCGAGGGTGTCAGCCTGCACGACACCACCGGCAAGTATCCGCGCGTGCTGATCAACCTGGGCCTGCCCGTGCGCCCGGTGGCGGCCACGCAGATCGAAGGCCGCACCTACCGCACCGGGCAGGCCTCGGACTCGGCATTCCGCTACCTCACCACCGGCACCAGCTGGGAAGCGGGCGCCTTCGCCAGCAAGATCGCCCAGCGCGCGGCCACCGCGGAGAACCTCGCCCTGGGCGCCGAGGCGCGCGGCCTCAAGCAGGCCTTCATCGACGCCTACGAGAACGCCAACGACGACGCCCCCTCGGCCGAGGATGGCCGCGGCGGCAAGGAATACGACCGGGCGATGTCGGCCGGTAGCCTGCTGTCCGGCTTCAACAAGGCGAAGACCTACTACTACGCCCAGCAGAAGAACACCAAGCGCCGCGACCAGCGCGAGGGCGACGACTACTACGCCACCGCCGAGCCGGTAGGCTTCAAGATGGTTGAGTGGTCGGGGATCCAGGACGGCGAGAAAGGCCTCGAGCCCAGCGCCGGCCATGGCGCCATCGCGCGATTCTTCCCACCCCTGGCTGACGTGACCATGGTTGAGCCGAGCTACTCCCTCGCCGAGCGTGCAGCGCTGGCCAACGGCGGCGCCCGGATCGAGACGATGCGCTTCGAGGACTTCCCCCTGGTCAACAAGGCGCACGCCATCGTGATGAATCCGCCTTACGGCCGCGGCGGCAAGACGGCGATGGAGCACGTCGCCAAGGCCGCCCGGCACCTGTACCAGGGCGGTCGAATCGTGGCCCTGATTCCGCGCGGCGGCATGGTGGAGCGCTACCTGTCCGACTTCATGGCCAGCGATGCGGCCAAGGGTCTGCAGGAGGTGGCCACCGTCGCCCTGCCCGGGCTGGCGTTCGAGCGCGCCGGTACCAGCGTCAACACGCAGATCCTGGTGCTGGAGAAAACCGACCGGCCGCTGGCGCCGCGCAGCATCGACCTATCGGGCGCCCAGGACATCAACGAGCTGTTCGACCGCCTCGAGCACCTGGGTATGCCCGATCGCGGCCCGGTGGAAGCGGCGCCTGCAGACGCCCCCGCCGCGCCGGCGCCGGCCGATGCCAACGCGCCCAAGGCCTCGCCCTTCCGCAAGGCCGAGAAGAACGGCCAGAAGTCAGGCCACATCACCCTCAACGGCCAGCAGTACCCGGTGGTCGAGCACATCACCAAGGGCGGCAAGGGCAAGGTTATCCACGGCATCATTCGCCCCGACCTGACCCAGGCCCAGGCCAAGGAAATCGACGCCTACACCTTCAAGAAGGACGGCGGCTGGTTCATCCGCACCGAGCACCTGACCGATACCACCGGTACCCGCTACCGCCTGGATCCAATTCCCGCGTTCGACGCGCCTACCAACAGTCTCAAGCGCGAGGTCTTCGGCAGCGTGGCCCGCAAGCTGGCGGCCGGTACCGGCGTCGGCGTCCAGGTCGTCGATAGCGTGGGCGACCTGCCCAAGGTGCTGCGCGATCGCGTGGCGGCCGATGGCACCCGCAACACCGTCCGCGGCATATGGCACAACGGCCAGGTCTTCCTGATCGCCAACCGCCTGCGTGACGTCGACCATGCGGCACAGATCGCTCTGCACGAGATTTTCGGCCATGCCGGCGTGCGCGCTGCCGTGGGCGGCCGACTGGATCCTGTCCTGGACCAGATCCACCGCAGCCTGTCCGCCAGCCGGATCCAGGAGTTGGCCAGCCTCTACGCCGGCCAGATCGAAGGCATGGCGCCTGCAGACGCCCGCCGCCTGATCGCTGACGAACACCTGGCGCAGCTGGCCGAGAGCAACCCGCGCAATGGCTTCGTGGCCAGGGCGATCGCCGCTATCCGCAAGTTCGGCCGTGAGGTGCTGGGCCTACCGCTGCGCTGGAGCCATGCCGAAATGGTCGACCTGCTCGCCCAGGGTCGCCGCGCCCTGCTCGAGCGCCGGGCAGGTACCGGCGCCCGTAACAGCCAGGGCGACGATGGCCGCGCGGTGACGGGTCTGCCGCCCAAGAGCGACAGCCGTTTCCAGCTAGGGCAATCGGCCCGGGGCGCGTCCCGCGTCCTCTCCCGAGGGGATGTAAACCAGATCGTCATCGCCACCGTGGGCGATGTGGCCGCGCGTAACTTCGTGCTCACCCATTACTACGGGCTTCCGGAAGAGATTCAGCAGAACGCGGCGGAAGCGGGCGTAGCGCCCAGCGATGTTCGAGCGGTTCATTGGAGGGGCAAAACCTATCTGGTGGATGGTCGTTTCGCGACCGCCGCCGAAGTCGAGCAGGCGATCTACCATGAGCATTATGTCCACTTCGGCCTGCGCGCCAAGTACGGCAAGGCTCTGACCGCTCAACTGCGCGAGCTGCTCAAGGGCATCGGCGGCATTGAAGGGCTGCGCAAGATCGCCGGCGAGCAGCAGCTGGGCGCGCGCCTGGCCTACTACGAGGCCACCGTCATCGGCCCGCACCAGCCGCTGGTGCTGATGGAGGAATTGCTGGCGCACATGGGCGAATCGACCGGCACGCTCAAGCGCACGATCGAAGAGTTCCTGGGCAAGGTTCGCGCCTGGCTTCGTTCGATCAATTTCCCGGGCCTGGCCAAGCTGAATGCCGCTGACCTGGCGCACGTCCTGAAAGGCGCTCGCCAAGCCGCCCTCGAGGCCGCTGGTGACGCAAGCGGTCGTCAGGGCGATAAGCCCCTGTTCCAGCTGGACGAGCGCGATGACAAGGCCGACAACACCGGCAGCTTCGATCCCATCGCCAGCGACATCCGCTACAGCGTCGGCGCTCAGCCGGGCGACAAGGCCGACCTGGAAGCGCTGCGCAAGCTGGGCCTGGTACCCGAGGAAGCCAAGGGCGTGCTGGCGCGCCTGCGCGAGTTCGTCCAGGGCGATATGCGCGCCAAGCTCGACGCCCTCAAGGCCCGCGCCAACGAAGGCATCTTCGACGGCCTGGCCGGCATCCGCCAGGCAGAGGAAGCGGTCGGGGTCACTGGCGAGCGCCGCGGCTACGTTTCCGCCCGCCTGGCCACCGGCCTGCCCGATGTCATGCACGGCCTGCTGCACTTCGGCGCCCCGCAGTGGAAAGACGGCGTCCTGCAGCACAAGGCCGGCACGCGCGGCCTGCTCGATGTCCTGGGCGACCTGGGCGGCGAGAACCTGACCGACTGGCTGGCCTGGGTTGGCGCCAAACGCGCCGAGCTGCTGGCGGCCGAGGGCCGGGAGAACAACCTGGAGCCTGCCGAGATCCAGCGCCTGCTGGCCAAGGCTGGCGCCCGGGCCCCGCTGTTCCAGCAGGTCTATGGCGAATACGCTAAGCTCAACACCGCCATGCTCGACGTCGCCGAGCAGGCTGGCCTCATCAGTGCCAAGCATCGGGCCGGCTGGATGAGCGACTACTACATCCCCTTCTACCGGATGCTCGAGGACGAAGACGGCACCAGCACCCTGCTGGCGCCCACCAGCAAGGCCGGGCTGTCCCACCAGTCGGCCGCGATCAAGCGCCTGACCGGCGGGGACATCCCCACCGCCGACCTGCTGAGCAACGTCCTGACTAACTGGAGCAAGCGCCTGGATGCGTCGCTGAAAAACCGCGCGCTCCTGGACGTGGTCGGCAACCTCAAGGACACCCCCTACCTGGAAGCCGAGCCCAACCCGGGCGCACCGGCCCGGGCTCAGGGCGTGGGCTTCGCACGCGATCGCGACGACATCATTCGCGTGCAGCGCGACGGCAAGGATGAGTACTTCAAGGTCAAGGACAAGGCCCTGCTGCGCGCCGTCACCGCCATGAGCGGCATGTACTTCAAGGATCCGGTGACCACCCTGGGCCGCAAGTTCAAGCGCCTGCTGACCACCGGCGTGACCGCCGCCCCTGACTTCATGCTGCGCAACTTCCTGCGCGACTCGGCGCAGGCCTGGATCACCAACCCGGACAAGTTCAAGCTCGGCGTCGATTCGGTCAAAGGCCTGCGC
>NZ_WHOV01000051.1:0-8495 GCF_009765395.1 Pseudomonas sp. BAV 4579
CCCGCCGAGTGTTTTAACCACGCTGTTGCGTCGACCGGTTGAAACCACAGTCGATAGCGGTCGCTTGTCGACGTCCGTTTCTGGCCGCCACCAGCCACGGAATGATCACATCATGGTATTCATTTTTAGGACCGGTGGGCCGAGCGTGTCGCGTAAGCGAGTATGTCTCTATCGGCTTTCCGCAGGCTTCAGGCGTGCAGGGTCAAGCCCATACTCATCCGCCTAACCTAAACTTCTTCAAGCTTCTGAATGAAGTGGCATGAGTGCCTACGTAATCTAAGCGGAGCAAGGTATTGTGGGATTACAGTTGTGAGCGGATGTGGCTAAACCAGAGGTCGCTGCCTGGACAAGAGCTCGCGTCGCACCTGATACCCCTGCGAGTCAAACCGCCAACACCTCAGCCAAATGCTCCCCTTCCAACCACCCCCTAATCTCACTCGCCCGCATCGGCTTGGCGAACAGATAACCCTGCGCTCTCGTACACCCAAGATTTTTCAACGCGCCTAGTTCCGCAGCCGTTTCCACCCCTTCCACGATGCATTCCAGCTGCATGTCCTGGCACAGGGCGATCAGGGATTTGACGATCTTGAAGCTGGCCGGGTCGAGGTGGAGGTCGGTGACGAAGGTGCGGTCCACCTTCAGCTTGGTCAGCGGCAGGGCGTGGATCTGGCTCAGGCTGGAATAGCCGGTGCCGAAGTCGTCGAGGGAGATGCCGCAGCCTAGTTCGCGAAAGCGGCTGATGGCGCGCTGGGTCTGGGGTAGGTCCTGAATGGCTGCGGTTTCGGTAATTTCCAGGTCGAGGCAGGCCGGGTCGAAGCCGCTGTGCTTGATCAGTTCGACGATCTGCTGGGCGGCGTCTTCCGAGCCGCAGTCGTGGGCGGAGAGGTTGAAGGCCAGGCGGATGCCCTTGGGCCAGCGCGTGGCCGCGTTCAGGGCCTTGCTCAGAAGGGGTAGGGTAAGGCGATTGACCATGCCGACGCGCTCGGCGGTGGCGATGAAATCACCCGGCGGTACGTTGCCCAGCTCCGGGCTTTCCCAGCGCGCCAAGGCCTCGAAGGCCACCGTCTGCTTGCTATGGATGTCCACGATGGGCTGGAAGACCATGTAGAACTCGCGCTCCAGGTCGGCCCGGCGCAGGGCCTGTTCGGTCAGGCCTTCGCGATTGAGTTGCTGGCGATGGGCGGTGCTGAACAGGCAGGCCGTGCCGGGGCGGTGGCGCTTGCTCTGGTACAGGGCGTAGTCGGCGTGTTCATAGACGTCCGTGGCGGTAAAGGCCTGGTCGGGAAAGGTCGCGATGCCCAGCGAGCCACTGATCTGGATGGGCATGTCCACCAGCAGGAACGGCTCGCGCAGGCTGGCGCAGACCTTTTCGCCAAAGGTCCGCAGCTGCTCGTCGTTCAAGACCCGGGTGATGATCAGGCTGAATTCGTCGCCGCCCAGGCGGGCCAGGTGGATGTCCTCGTCGAGCAGTCCGCTCAGGCGCTGGCCGACCTGATAGAGCAGCCGGTCGCCCACGCTATGGCCATAGATGTCGTTGACCGGCTTGAAGCCGTCCAGGTCGATCAGACCCACGGCCAGGCGGGTCCCCTGGGCGCGCGCGTCTGCCAGCAGGGTATCGAGGCGGGCAAAGAATTGCCGGCGATTGGCCAGGCCGGTCAGGCTGTCCTGGTTGGCGAGCTTGAGGTTTTCCTCGCTGAGCTTGGCTGTTTGCGCCTGCATGTTCACCAGCCGGGTGAAGTCGCCGTACTGCGCCTTGAGGATGACGAGCATGGCGATGGACACCAGCAGGACGTCGATCGCCGTGGCGACGAAGGTGCTGATGGTGGTGGAGGCGAAGAACACCACGAAGGCGGTGTTGACCACGGCGGTGGTGGCCAGGGCCGCGGGCAGCAGGTGCATCATGCAGAAGATGCAGCCGATCACCGTGATCGCCATGTAGAAGCCCACATGCGCCTGGGTATAGCTGTCGCCATAGGGAAACAGCGCCAGCGCCCAGGCGGTGAAGGCCGAGGCCACGATGGGCGCGAGCCTGTTGGTGCGCTTCAGGGCCGAGAGCATCTGCGCCGGACTGCGCGGCCGATTGCGCGTGCGGACCCATTCGGCCGCCCGGATCACGCCGAACAGGGTCATGATCAACGGGCAGTAGAGCACCAGCCAGCGTGGCGCCACTGCATAGTGGGTGCCGGCCAGCATCAGGGTGTTGGTCAGCAGGATGAAGTACATCATCGGCAGCTGGCGCGACAACGCGAGGTATTGCGCCTTGACCAGGCCGGGATTGTCCTTGGGCACGGACATCAGGACGCGCACGCCGAGCAGGATTCTCTTCATCGGGCAATGCTCTGAAAATACGACCAGGTAACCAACTGCACGGATATCCTTTCCAGCCTGGGCGGAGCAGGGTTGAAGGCTGCGCTCATGGAAGGGGTGTCGGCTGGCGCTTGGATTTCTGCAACCTTGGCGACTAATGGCACTTTGATCTTGTTCGAATTGCCAATCGTCATAGTTATAGGCGAGGCGAGCGCTGGTGAACAGCCTTAACGATTGTCGGCGACCAAGTGCTTGGCGGAGACCTCTATTGGTCGTTCAGCGATGCAGATGCGCGTGCCTGGCCGGTCCGCCTGAGCATTCGGGAAACGGGGCAGCGCTGTGCTCAGCTCCCGCGCGCGAGCCGCCAGGTCGGTGGTGATGGACCACAACGAAAAAGCCCGCCATTAGGCGGGCTTTTTCAGATTTGGGACGCTCAGCCCAGCTTGGTCAGCAGGGCATCCGCCGCCGCTTCCGAACTGGCCGGATTCTGGCCAGTGACCAGGTTGCCGTCCTCCACTACGAACTCGCCCCAGTCCGGGCCTTTTTCGTAGCGGGCACCGAGTTTCTTCAGCTCGTCTTCCACCAGGAAGGGCACCACGTCGGTGAGTTGCACGCCGGCTTCTTCGCTGTTGGTGAAGCCGGTGACGGTGCGGCCCTTGACCAGGGGCGTGCCATCGGCGGCCTTGACGTGGCGCAGCACGCCGGGGGCGTGGCAGACCAGGCCGAAGGGCTTGTTGGCCTGGGCGAAGGCTTCGAGCAGGGCAATGGAATCGCGGGACTCGGCGAGGTCCCAGAGCGGGCCGTGGCCGCCGGGATAGAAGAGGCTGTCATAGTCCTCGGCCTCTACCTCGGCGAGCTTGACGGTGTTGGCCAGCGCCTGCTGCGCTTCGGGATCGTTCTTGAAGCGCTCGGTGGACTCGGTCTGGGCGTCGGGGGCGTCGCTCTTGGGGTCCAGCGGCGGTTGGCCACCGGCGGGGGAGGCCAGGGTGATCTGGGCACCGGCATCCTTGAAGACGTAGTAGGGGGCAGCGAATTCTTCCAGCCAGAAACCGGTTTTCTTGCCGGTGTCGCCGAGCTGGTCGTGGGAGGTCAGGACCATCAGGATCTTCATCGCGCGTTCCTCGTATTCGGAAGGGTATCGCTAGACAGACCCTGGGTTCCTGCCATGAGTGCCCAGCTCTTGTGGCAAGCCACGAGTACCTCACAGAAGCGGCCGGCGAGCCGCCCGGTTGGGGCGGCTGTGCCACTCAGGGGCTATCAACCCCAGCCGAGGGTACCGCCCGGCTCGTAGCGCTCACGAGCGGAGACGGTGCTGGCGACGTCATCGAGGTTATGAACGCCTACCAGTTTGATCAGCGAGTCCAGGTTGTCGACCTGGCCTTCGTAGCCTGTGTCACGGAAGACATAGGTGTCCTGGCCGTAGTGGAAGACGGCGGCATTAACCAGGCCGGTGGTGGACTGGGTCACGGTGTTGAGCGCGGCGAACAGGCTGGTCGCCTTCGCCAGGGCGGCGTCCTGGATGGTCACCACGGCTTTCTCGTCGTACACCGCGAAGCCGAAGATGATGTGGTCATCGTTCGCGTTGTAGTCGGTGACCGTCACGTGATTCGCTGCCAAGGCACGGTTGGCTGCGGCGCTGCTACTACCGTCGAAGTTGGCCAGGGAAGGGTTGAGCAGACTCAGGGTGTCACGGCCTTCGCCCAGGGTAACGGTGGCGCCATGGCCGTAATTGCCGCGCAGGGTGGCATTGTGAGCGGCCACCCCTTCGGTGATCAGGATGTCGACGAAGTCACTGCCAGCGCCGGCATTGATGATCATGTCGGCTTGCTGGATATGGGCACCGATCTGGTCGCCGCCCGCGCCGCTGTCGACGGTGATGGCCTTGACCCGCGAGTTACTCAAAGCCGCCACGTTTTCGAGTTCCGGAGCGGTGCGGGTGCTGACCTGGAGCAGATCGCCGCCGCTGCCGGTGGTCACGTTCTTGAGAAAGGCGCTCTGGCTGGCATAGGAGTAGTCATGGCCTTCGGTGTAGCCATGCAGGAAGTCGATCGAGAGGCCGGCTGTGGACCTGGAGCCATCGAAGGTCTGTAGGCCGTCGAAGTTGTCCAGGGTGATGATGTCGCCTTCATTGAACTGATTAGTCGGCACGTCGGTGAGGCTGACGGTGAGCTTGGCGATGCTCGAATCCAGGGTGCTGTCGCTGGCGGTGGCGCCACGGGTATGGCCGTCGAGGCGGGTGACCTGATCTTCCCAATGGCCGGTCAGGGTCAGTTCGTTCAGGGTCGAGGCGGCCGCATAGTGTGGACCCTTGGCATCGAAGGTCTTGGCGAAGCCGACGTATTCGGGCGCGGTATTGATGTCGAGGGTGAGCCGGGGCTGGCTCTGGAAGGCGTAGTAGGTGACGCCGTCAGAGGTGCCGGCAGCCTTGGCGGGCGCGGCAACCAGGGGCGCCTTGGCAAGGGCAGCGGTGAACAGGGGGGCGGTGGTGTCCAGGGGATTCTTGTAGGTCATGGCGGTCATCCTTAATGCATGTCAGGCCGAGCGTTCGCTGGACACGTTCTTGCGCAGGGCAAGACGTTTCACACAGCTGAACGTCACGCCGACAGTGCCTAGCTTTCCACGGAGCTACAGCGAACCACGCCGCAATTTCATCGGGCCACTAGTGGCACGCCGCTAAACGGTAGTGCGCTAAAAGTTCAACAACCAGGCGGCCAGAACGACCAATAGCGCGATCAGGACGGGCGACCAGCGGGTGCGCAGGAGCAGCAGGAGCGCCAGCGCGGCCAGGGCGACATCCAGCGGGCCGCGGATGCCTCCCGTCCAGACCGGATCGTAGAGCGCTGCCAGCAGCAGGCCGACCACCCCCGCGTTGAGTCCGGTCAGGGCGCGTTGCCAACCGGGGTGCTGGCGCAGGCTCTGCCAGAAGGGCAGGGCTGCGAGCAGGATGAGCGCGCCGGGCAGAAAGATCAGCAGGGTCCAGAGCAGGCCATTGAGCCAGGCGGGCAGGGCGGCGGGCACCAGGGCACCCAGGTAGGCGGCAAAGGTGAACAGCGGTCCGGGCACCGCCTGGGCCAGGCCGTAGCCGGCCATGACCTGGCCATCGCTGACCAGGCCGCTGGGCACCACCACCGCCTGCAGCAGCGGCAGCACCACATGGCCGCCACCGAGGACCAAGGCGCCGGCGCGATAGACGCCCCCGGCCAGATGGCTCCAGACGGGCAATAGCAGCAGCGGCAGCAGGAACAGCAGCAGGGCGACCACCCCCAGGCGCCGGGAGGGTCCCATTTGCAGGACCAGGGCCGGCGGCGTGGCGGTCGGCGCCAGTGCCAGGCGACCGACCAGGGCGGCCAGGCCCAGCCCCAGCAGTTGCCCCGCCGAACCGGGCAGCCAGAGCGCCAGGCCGGCGGCGACCAGCGCCAGGAAGCGACGCGGCGTATCTGGGCACAGGCTGCGGCCCAGACTCCAGACCGCCTGGGCCACCACCGCCACGGCGAAGACCTTGAGCCCATGCACCGCGCCCGAGTCGGCCAGTCCCGGAACGTGGGCAAGGCCCAGGGCGAACAGGATCAGCAGCAGCGCGGAGGGCAGGGTAAAACCGAGCCAGGCCGCCAGCAGGCCCCAGCCGCCGGCACGCCCCAGGCCCAGGGCCATGCCGACCTGGCTGCTGGTCGGACCGGGCAGCAGTTGGCAGAGCGCGACCAGCTCGGCATAGGCGGCTTCATCCAGCCATTGGCGGCGGGTGACGAAGGCCTGGCGGAAATAGCCCAGGTGGGCGATGGGCCCGCCAAAGCTGGTGTAGCCCAGGCGCAGAAAGATCAGGAAGACCTGCCAGGCGCTGTCGGGAGGGGATTCGCGGTGGGTCGCAGGGGCTTGCACGGGCGCTTCACTCATCGGACGGGCCAGGCCGCGAGCGTAGCGCGTCCTGGCCCTGCTGGCGCAATCGCCGGAGCGCTTCCAGCACCTGCTGCAGCGGGCGGCTCAGGGGTTTGTCGCGGCGCAGCACCAGGGCCAGGGTGCGGGTCAGGGGCGGCGCCAGCGGCTGGACCCTCAGGCCGTGGCGATGGTGCTCGGTGGCCACGGCGATGCCGGGCACCAGGCTGTAGCCGAGGCCGGCGGCCACCAGTTCCTTGAGCGCCTCGATGCTGCCCAGCTCCATCACCGGCCGGCTGGCCTGGCCGGCGCGGCGAAACCAGTCGTCGATCAGCAACCGGGTGCTGCTGCCGGTCTCGAAGGCCAGCAGCGGCGCCTCGGCCAGTTCCGCCGGGGCCAGCGCTCCTGTCGGTAACGGACTGGCAGGCGGTAGCAGGGCGACGAAGGCATCCTCCAGCAGCGGCTCCACCTGCAGGTTGCGGCCACTGGCGGGCAGGGTGACCAGGCCCAGGTCGAGGCGGTTGTCTTCTACCGCCCGCAAGACGTCCAGGGTGTTGCCGGTGCTGACCCGCACGTCCAGCTGGGGAAAGCGCTGGCGCAACTGGCCCAGCAGCGGCGGCAGGAGATGGATGCAGGCGGTGGCGCCGGTGCCGATGGCGACCCGACCGCTGACCGTCTCGCCATGGCTGGCCAGGGCCTGCAGGGCCTGGTCCACCGCCGTCTGGATCTGTTCGGCGTGGTCCAGCAGCAGACGGCCCGCGGCGGTGGGCTTGAGTCCCCGTCCCAGGCGCTCCAGCAGCTTGAGACCCAGGCGCCGTTCCAGCTGGCGGATCTGCAGGCTGACCGCCGGCTGGCTCAGCCCCAGGCGATCGGCCGCGGCGGAAAAGCTGCCGGTGGCGACGACCTGGACGAAGGTCTGCAGCTGGGTGAGATTGAGGTCGGCCATGCCAAGGTTTCGCTTATACCAGTGATAACCGAGCATAGCTTTATCTTTGGCTGGCCGTCCCGGCATGATCGCTTCATCGACCCCGCGAATGGACCTCTCCCGTGAACACCGCTCTGCAGCTGCGCGATGCCACCCCCGCCGATCTGCCGGCCATCCAGGCCATCTATGCTGAACACGTGCTGCGCAGCTGCGCCAGTTTCGAGCTGGAGCCGCCGGACCTGGCCGAGCTGGAGCGCCGGCTGGCAGCGGTGCGCCAGGCCGGGCTGCCTTACCGGGTGGCCGAACGGGAGGGCGCGGTGGTGGGCTATGCCTATGCGGTGCTCTATCGCCCGCGACCCGCCTATCGCCATACCGCGGAAGACTCGGTGTATGTGCGCGACGGCCTGGGTGGCCAGGGTATCGGGCAACGGCTGCTGGAAGAGATCGTCGCGGCCTGCACGGCGGCGGGCTTTCGCCAACTGGTGGCGGTGATCGGCGACAGCGCCAACCAGGGTTCCATCGCCCTGCACCAGCGGCTGGGGTTTCGCACCGTCGGCACCTTCGAGGCGGTGGGTTTCAAGCATGGGCGCTGGGTGGATACGGTCCTGATGCAGCGCAGCCTGGGTGAGGGCGAGCGGACCCCGGGTACGCGCTGATGACGCCGATGCCGAGCGATCGCGCCATCTGGCAACTGGGGCTGATGCAGTTGCTGGCCTGGGGACTGGCCTTCTATCTGCCGGGCGTCTACGGCCCGGCGATGGCCGCGGGACTGGGCTGGGACGCGCGCTGGGTCTATGGCGGCTTTTCCCTGGCGATGCTGACCATGGGGCTGGTCTCGCCCTTCAGCGGCGCGGTGATCGAACGCCTGGGCGGCTGTCGTACCCTGCAACTCGGCCTGGTGCTCGATGCCCTGGGTTGCCTGGGCCTGGCCGCCGCCCAGTCGGCGCCGCTGTTCTACCTGGCCTGGGTGACCCTGGGCGTGGGCATGCGCCTGTCGCTGTACGACGCCGCCTTCGCCACCCTGGCGCGCCTGGCCGGCGAGCGCTCGCGGGCGGTGATGGTGCGCATCACCCTGCTCGGCGGGCTGGCCTCGGCGGTGTTCTGGCCACTGGGGCATTGGCTGCTGGAGGGGCTGGGCTGGCGCCTGGGGCTGGTGGTCTATGCCAGCATCGCCCTGGCCGGCGTGCTGCTGCTCTTGCCGCTGCCCAATGTGCGGGGGCGCCTGCCCAGTGCCGAGGTGCCGCCCGCGACGGCGGGTGGTTCGCCGCGCCTGGCCGGCGTGCTGTTCGCCACCGGGATGGCCTTGATCGGCTTTCTGTCGGCGGGGCTGTCGGCCCATCTGCCGGCGCTGCTGGCCGAGCGCGGGGTGCCGGTGGGGGTGGCGGCGCTATGG
>NZ_WHOV01000052.1:0-4343 GCF_009765395.1 Pseudomonas sp. BAV 4579
GGTCCTGCGGTCGGACCTTTTGGTTATCTCCTCATCAGGCTAATCACGGTTTGGACCCGGCACTGCCGGGTCTTTTTTTGTCCGCGATTTGGTCCTTCGCTAGGTTGCGCGTCAACGTGCAGTTGCTGAAGACGTTGAACCCCCCCTCCCGTGCCTCCCCCTCGGGTCCATAGTGAATCTTGCTGAGCACGCATCCGCCTAGGTGGGTCAAAACTCGGTGATTTGCTTTGAGAAAGCTCACATGTCGCTTTACTTCTAAGCGACCACAAAAAACCGGCATATAGCCGGTTTTTTGAACGCAGTTGATCTTATTGGCTTGGTGCTTTAACAGGACACCAGACAACAGTCGATCAAAAGTCCAGGGTAGCGGAAACCTTGAGGGTACGAGGGTCGCCCTGGGTCAGGTAGCCGCCAAAGGCGGATTCCCAATAGGCGTTGTTGGCCACATTCTCGACGTTGGCGCGTAAGGTTACGTCCCTTTGCTCAACCTTGAAGCGATAACGGGCGCCAAGGTCAACACGGGTCCAGGCAGGGATACTTAGGTTGTTGGCGGCATCGGCATATTGGCCGCCGGTACGCAGCAATCGGCCGTTGAGCGCCACGCCCTGCAGCCCTGGAACGTCCCAGTCGGCGCCCAAGTTGTACTGGAAGCGTGGCACGCCAATGGCGCGGTTGCCGTCGTTGCTGCCGTTCTGGGTACCCTTGAGCTCAGTGTCCATCAGGGTGGCGCCGGCCAGCAGACGCAGCCCCAGCAGAGGTTCGCCGAAGACGTTCAGTTCGACGCCGCGGTTCTCCTGTTCTCCATCGCGGACGAAGATCTGCTGGCCGTTGATGTAGCCATCAGCCGGCTGCTCGATGCGGTAAACGCCGAGAGTGGCGCCGAAGGTGCCCTGGTCGTACTTGATGCCAGCCTCGGTCTGCTTGGAGCGGGCAGGCGAGAAGACTTGGCCGACGTTAAGGGAGTTGCCGCCGGCAGTAGGCCCCTGCGCTAGGCCTTCGATGCGGTTAGCGTACAGCGAGACCTCATCGGTCAACTTGTAGACGACGCCATAGATTGGGGTGGTGACGGATTGGTCGTACTTGGCATTGCGGGGTCCGTCGCCATAGCCGTAGCCTTGGACCAGCAGGGACTGGCGGCGAATGCCTACCGTGGTCAGCAGACGATCGTCGAAGAAGCCGAGGGTATCGGAGAGGGCGAGACTCTGATTGGTGGTCTTGCCGGTGGTGCCAGGATCGTTGAGGTCTCCGCCGACAAGGCGGCCGAAGCGGGGATAGGCGACGGACACGGGATGATCCAGATTGCTGGGGGTTCCACCCACCGGGAAGGCGAAGTCGTAGGCGTTTTTCTGCTCCGTCCAGATGCTGGACGCGCCCAGGGCGATCTGGTGACTGATCGGGCCAGTCCGCAGGCTGCCATTCAGGCCGGTCATGACAGTGCGGGAGTCGTCGTCATGGGGGATCTTCGAACCGCCGACCGTGATGTTGCCGGCTTGGTCCCGCAGCGTGGCACTGCCATAGGTCCCGTTCTCGCGAGTGTGCTTGCCGCCCATGGCAAGGTAGGCAGTCCAGCTGTCGCTCAGGTCATACTCGCCACGCACCATGCCGAAGGTGTCTTCCAGCTGGGTGCGGGTCCAGGGGGCGTTGTAGTTGGTGTCGGACGAGGGTGCATGGGGAAGGCGAGTCAGGCCGCTCCCGAGTAGCAAGCTGTCGCGGCCGCCATTGACCACCTGTTTCTGGTAGCCGAAATCGGTGGAGAGTCGGAAGGTGTCGCCCCGGTAATCCAGGCCGGCGACGAATAGCTTGGATCTCTGGCTTTCGTCGTCGATGGCGGTATCGCCTTCGCGCTGCATCAGGTTGAGGCGGGCTCCGAAGCGGTTGTCGGCACCGAAGCGCTGGCCGAGGTCGAGATGCTGGCCGAGGCGGCCATCGCTGGTGTAGTCGACGGTGTAGCTACGGGTCGGTGTGTCCTGGGCGCGCTTGGGTTGCAGGTTGACCGCGCCGCCGATGCCGGAGCCGGTGGGCGTCACGCCATTGATGAAGGCGTTGGGGCCCTTAAATACCTCGACCCGATCCAGTGCCTCGGTGGCGATGATCTGCCGGGGCATAACGCCATAGAGATTGTTGAACGAAATGTCGTCGCCGGTCAGCTTGTAGCCACGGATGACGAAGTTTTGCGACTGGTTGGCATAACCGCTGTACTGGCGCACCGAGGCATCGTTGCTCAGCACCTCGCCGATGGTCTGGGCCTGCTGGTCCTGGATCAGCTTGGCGGTGTAGCTGGTGACGCTGAAGGGCACGCTCATGTTGTCCTGGTTGCCGAGCACGCCCAGCTTACCCCCAGTCGCCACCTGGCCACCGGTATAGGCGGGCGGCGGAGCGTTCTTGGGCGACTCGGTGGCAGTTACCGTGGTGGAGTCCAGTTGCACGGTGTCGCCGTTGGTTTGCGCCAGGGCAGGCAGGGTGGTGGCGGCGCAAAGCGTGGTGATGGACAGGGCGAGGGGCGAAAGCGGGAAAACAGAGCGCGAGCGAGCCATGACAAGCGAATCCTGTGCTGACGGGTCGAGGGCTCGGAGTACCTGCCAGAGAGACAGGATCACGAGTGGGACGCGATCTTATTAGCTTATGATAACCGTTATCGTTAATTCGGATGAACGTTGCACTTCCTCCGACTAGCGCTCTCGCGATAACTCCTGCCTTTGATAAGCGATCGGAGTGGAAAGGAACATCGCATTCTCGACCAGGTGCCGGTAATCGCTCAGACACGCATCCCGATGTCTGGCGATTTCGACGACCCGCCCTGCTGCTACCGTTTCCGAAAATAGGCCGCCCCAGCATGAAGCTATCGGAAGATAGGACTCACCTAGCGTGGGGCTGTCGCCCGGAGCAAACAGCCAGGCGAAAACCGTGCCGATACCTAAAGGCGCCGAGAGCTCCAAGTCGCACCTCGTGCCTTTCCAGCCACCGACTCAACGTCTAGGTGAGGAGGAGCCGCGGCACAACGTGAAGCCGCAGACATTGCCTACTCAAAGAAAGTGGATTACGCCTGCTCAAGATGCTCCTTCAGAATTAGGACAGCACATGAATGCTTCCTCATCCTAAGGCAGCTACCGCAAACGACCTGAAAGTTTTGAAAGGTCTTCGGAAACCCCATGTAGGCGTTCGCTGGCACTCTGAGTACGTTGTAGGTCCTCTTCGTTGTGTCGAGCGACCGTGACGATCTCAGCGAGGTTACGAGCGATGTCCTCGGCCACCGAAGTCTGCTCCTCTGCCGCCGTGGCGATCTGCCGGTTCATGTCACGAATGGCTTCCACAGCAAGGGTGATGCTACGCAGCCTTTCGCCAGAAGCCACCACCTGATCGCGTCCGGCACTGCTTTCTGCGGCGCCCGCTCGCACCGCCTCAGCCGCTTCGTGGGCGGCGCCCTGCAGCGTCGCGATCAGCTGATGGATCTCGCTGATGGAACTGGCCGTGCGCACCGCCAGGCTACGGACCTCATCGGCCACCACGGCGAAGCCACGCCCGGCATCCCCTGCCCGAGCGGCCTCGATGGCAGCGTTGAGCGCCAGCAGGTTGGTCTGATCGGCGATGCCGCGAATGACCTCCAGCACACTGCCGATACGCTCGCTATCGTGTTCCAGACGGGCGATGACGGCGGCGGTTCGGGTGATCTCAGCATGCATCCGCTCAATGGTGGCGATGGTCTGGGTCATGCTCGTCTCGCCTTCTTGGGCAGCACGATCCGCATCGTTGGCCGCCGTGGCGGCGCTACCAGAGTGGCGGGCCACCTCTTCCGCCGTCGCGCTCATCTCGTGCATGGCGGTGGCTACCTGATCAGTACGCGAAAACTGGTCGCGGATACCCTCGCCGCTGCGCTGGGCGATGGCGCCCAGTTCCTGGGTGGTAGCGTCGAGTGCAGCGGTACCCTGGTGCAATTGGCCAGCCAAATCGACGAAAAAGTCGCGCAGGCGGTTGGCGGCGCGGGCGAGCCGACCCACCTCGTCGCGTCGCGACTCGGTCAGCGGCTGCCCCAGGCGCCCTTCGCTGAGCTGAACCAATTGCTCGGTGACCCGTGACAGCGGCCCGACGACACGGCGGTTGACCAGCCAGGCGCTGAGTAGGGCGATCAGGGCGGCAAAGGCGAGCATGGTGCCGACCGCCAACAATACGGTGCGCTGTGCCTCGGCACTCAGGGCCTCGGCCTGGCTGTTGGCGCGTGCGTGCAACTCGGTCACCAGACCGGATAGCTGCTCGCTGGTAGCCCGGTCAATGCCCTTGACCGCGGCATCGCCTTCGCGACGCCATGCAGTACGTGGTCAATCGCTCCGGTTACAGCCTGTGCGGCC
>NZ_WHOV01000053.1:0-3647 GCF_009765395.1 Pseudomonas sp. BAV 4579
TTCCTTGCAGGGTGACGCTGAACGCCAGGCTACCATTGCTCTGCTCCAAGCGGGCGAGCAGGTTGGGAGTCGCGACCTGGACCGGGCGCAGCAGCACGAGCAGCGCCAGCAGGAGGGCAGCGGCCAACGCCAGCCCGGTCGTCCAGCGCCACAGGCGCGGGTCGTTCCAGCGGCGAATCGGCTCGGGTACCGGTTCCTCCGTCGGGAACAGCCGTTGTTGAATACCCTGCCAGACCTGAGCCGGCGGTTCGACGACCGGAAACTCATCGAGCCAGTCGGCGAAGTGCCGCTGCCAGGCCGCCAGTTGCGCCTGGTGTGCAGGATCCTGCCGCACGAGCTCTTCCACTTGCAGGCGTTCTTCGGCGGACAGTACGCCCAGGGCGTATTCCGCGATGAGCAGCGCCTGTCGCTCGGTAGGGGGGATCTCCTTGTCGTTCATAGGCCCAGGCACGCTTGCAGTTGCAGGAGGCCACGCCGAATCCAGCTTTTCATCGTGCCGAGCGCGATACTGTGGCGGGCGGCCAGTTCGGCATAGGAATAGCCCTCGAAGAAGGCGACCCGGATATAGGTCTGCTGGTCCTTGCCCAGGGTTTTCAGACAAAGCTCGATCTGGCGACGCTGGCGATGGGCTTCGAAGTCTTCGGCGACGGACTGGGTTGCCGGCCACTCGGCAAGGGTTTCGAGCGGCTCATAACGATGCTGGGCGCGGCGTCGATCGATGGCCTTGTGGCGCGCCAGGGTCGCCATCCAGGTCAGGGCGCTGGAAAGCGTGGCGTCGAAGGTGCCGGCCTTGAGCCAGATCGCGGTATAGGCCTCCTGCAGGACCTCTTCCGCCTCCGCGTGATCCCCCACGTACTGCAGACATACGCCGAACAGCCTGTTCGAGGTCACGCGGTAGAGCGTTTCGAAGGCCAGGCGATTGCCCTGACCGCAGGCCTGCAGCAGGACATTGAGCGCAACGGGCTCCGGGTTCGTTTCAGGGCCGGCCGATACGGCTGATCTGCTCGTCAAGGATGGCGTTCCGAAGGAGGCGCAACAAAGGTGGCTGGGCTTCAGCCCTATCGGGGCCGAGCAGCAAGAGGCCCGGGAGTGCGGTACGTGATGGCTTCACCGCCTCGGACGACCGCAGCAGCGAGGGGGCGATCCGTCCGGTGTAACATCGAACGGACGGCTTAGCAATCGCGATCACCATCCTACGCTTACGGCCTCTCGACTGGCGGATGATTGCATGCCTGGCCGGCTCCCTCTCCGTATCCATCCCTTGACTACCTTTACACAAGGCTACATGCCGGGCCGTAGCTGCCTGGCGGGCTGAGCGGCTAGCATGCACCTCCAGATCGTCCGACTGTTCAGGTAGCCCCGATGTCGCTGTCATCCGAATCCCCGCGCTGGACCTCGCGCATCCTGCTGGTGGATGACGACCCGTCGATCCGCGAGTTGATCTGCGGCTATCTGGCGCGTTTCAGCATCAATGCCCGGGGGGTAGGTGACGGCCTGGAGATGCGCCGGGCGTTGGTGGAGGAAGCCTTCGATCTGGTGGTGCTGGATCTGATGCTGCCGGGCGAGGACGGGCTTTCCCTCTGTCGTTCGCTGCGGCGCGACAGCGGCATTCCCATCCTGATGCTGACCGCCCAGTGCGAGCCGGCGGATCGCATCATCGGCCTGGAGCTGGGCGCCGACGACTATATGGCCAAGCCCTTCGAGCCCCGGGAACTGGTGGCGCGGATCCAGTCGGTGCTGCGGCGGACCCAGGATGGCCGCGTGCCCCAGCGCAAGGCGCCGCGAACCAGTGTCAGCTTCGATGGCTGGAAGCTCGATGGCGTCCTGCATCAGCTGCACTCGCCAGCCGGGGTGATGGTACCCCTGTCCAATGCCGAGGTGCGGCTGCTGTGGGTCTTCATCGAGCAGCCGCGCCAGGTACTGAGCCGCGAGCAGTTGCTCGATGCCACCCGCGGGCGGGCGATCGAGGCCTTCGATCGCAGCATCGATCTGCAGGTGTCGCGCTTGCGCAGCAAGCTGGGCGACGATCCCCGGGCACCGCAGTTGATCAAGACCGTGCGTGGCGAGGGCTATCTGTTCGATGCCAGGCAGATAGGGCACTAGCCGTGCGCCGCCTGGATACGCTGTTCGCCCGCCTGTTCGCGGTCTTTCTGCTGGCCATCCTGCTGGGCCATCTGCTGGCCTTTTTCTGGTTCCGGCATGGACTCGGCGAGCGACCGCCGCCGCCACCGCCGCCCATGGAGGGTGAAGCCGCTTTCGATCGGCCACCGCCGCCCGGGCCTTTCCCGCACCGGGAGCCCGGCGTCTGGCGGCGCATCGAGTGGTTTCTCGGCGGCCCGCTGATCTTCCAGCTGGGCTCGCTGGTGATCGCCGCCTGGCTCGGTGCGCGATTGCTGACGCGGCCGCTGCGCCAGCTGACCGAGACCGCCGAACACCTGAGCCATAACCTCGACGGTTCGCCCATTCCGGTCACCGGCCCCTGGGAGACCCGGGAAGCCGCGCGGGCGCTCAATCGCATGCACCAGCATCTGCTGGAACAGCTCCAGCAGCGTGGGCGCATGCTCACGGCCATCTCCCATGACCTGCGTACGCCACTGGCACGGGTGAAGCTGCGTATCGAGGACATCGACGATCCGCGCCTGCATGCCCGGGTCAGCCAGGACGTGGACGACATGATCGAGTTGCTCGACGGCACCCTGAGGTACCTGCGCGAACAGCACCGCCAGGAGCGTCCCATCCTCTGCGACGTGCAGGCGCTGGTCGAGGCCATGGCCGAAGATGCGGCCGAGGAGGGCGCCCAGGTCGCTGTCGAGGGTAGCTGCCAGCCGTTGAAGGTGGCGCCCATGGCGTTGCGCTCCTGCCTGGGCAATCTGCTGCAGAATGCCCTGCGCTACGCTGGCCAGGCCGAGATCCGCCTGAGCGAGCAGCCGGAGCGGCTGCTGATCTCCATCCTCGACCGCGGGCCGGGGATACCGGCCCAGTATCGGGAAGCGGTGTTCGAACCCTTCTATCGCCTGGAGGGCTCGCGCAATCGATCCTCGGGTGGGACCGGGCTGGGGCTGGCCATCGCGCGGGAAGCGGCGGCGCACATGGGCGGCGAGCTGACCCTCGGGGAAACGCCCGGCGGCGGCCTGACCTGCCAGGTGGTGCTGCCACGCCCCTGATGTATCGCAGGGCATACAAAGTGACCAAATGGCTGACATCTGCCCGGCGGATACTGGGCGGTGCGGAACACTGATGTCCGCATTTCCCGGGAGAGACATCCATGATCAGCGGAATAGGCAGTGGCTACTCCAGCTACTACAGCAGTGCCAGCGCGATCAAAGGCACAGCTACGACAGCGTCCGGCAATAGCGTCAGCAGCAGCGAAGACGGCAATCCGTTGCAGAAGCTGTTCGGCAAGCTCGACAGCGATGGCGACGGCGCCATCAGCAAGAACGAACTCACCACCGCCGCCAGCGCGACGAGCGATACC
Organism: Pseudomonas sp. BAV 4579; assembly: GCF_009765395.1. Taxonomy (NCBI): domain Bacteria; kingdom Pseudomonadati; phylum Pseudomonadota; class Gammaproteobacteria; order Pseudomonadales; family Pseudomonadaceae; genus Pseudomonas; species Pseudomonas sp. BAV 4579. The sequence continues at coordinate 3,476 of NZ_WHOV01000053.1, forward strand.
CAGACGAATACCGACGAGAGCGGGGCTATCGACGTCGACAAGCTGCTCGGCATGCTCGACCAGGATGGTGATGGCAGCGTCGGCGAAAGCGAATTCGCTTCGGTCTTCGCACCGCCTCCAGGTGGTCCCCAGGGGCAAGGGGGCACCGAGGAATCCGGCGATTCCAGCGTCG